>CADDYR010000022.1 GCA_902810765.1 Chloroflexota bacterium | reverse complement strand
GGCGCGGGCCGCGCGGGCAGAGATCTCAGAACCGGTTGGCCTTCTGAAGGTACTCCTGTTCGTTGCCCTCGATCATGAGCTTGTGCACGAGCACGACATCCGCCTCGGGGATCATCTGGACCGGCCCCACGCACAGCTTCATGACGAGCTTGCCGGACTCGTAGACCTTGATCATCTTGCCGCGTCTCTTCGGCACGCGGTACACGCGGTTCGGGTGGCTCGGGCTGGGGACCTCAACGTAACCTCTCTTCCCGAGCTGGCTTGCCTCCTCCTCGGAGAGCACCTCGGCGAGCAGGGCGTCCGCCCGCCGCTCGGCCTCCTGCCGCTCGCGCAGCCGTCTCCTCGCCTCGGGGGACGCGAGGTGGAACGGCTGGATGATCCAGACGCACGCCGCGATGACCGCTGCCATCGCGATCACCACGAGTATCAGGGCTCCGAGCCCGTCCACACTCAGCCTCCGGCGACGCGCGGTACCATCACTATCTGTTCCGCCTCGGGGTCGAACTCGTCGATCCGGGTCGCGGGCACACCTCGTCCGACCTTGAACGCCGTGGCGCCCTTCGCCTGCTCCTGGCGGAAGAGCTCCTCCGCCTGGCGCACTGCCTCCTCGGCCTCCGGGTCGCCCGATCTGGCCTTGAGGGTGTCCCACTCCAGCTTCGTGTCGCCCGCACGTGATAGTACTCGCAGAACGCTCATGCCTGTCTCCTTTGCCCTGCTCGAACTACACCAGGGCGAGGCTCCTCGCGGGCCTTCACCCATCCCCGTACTGTTCATAAGCATTGCTCGTGCCAGCGATTCCGCGGCTCAGCGGTGGGTCCGCTGGACCGGCGAGCGCGTCTCGACTACAATCGGCCCAGCAGGATGATCACACGCTTCGATCACGCCGTCATCGCCGTGAGGGACCTGTCCGCCGCGACCCGGCGCTACCGCGCCCTAGGCTTCGACGCCGTGCCGGGAGGGCGCCACGAGGGCCTGGGCACGCACAACGCCGTGATCCGCTTCGGGCTGGACTACCTCGAGCTCCTCTCGGTGTACGACGAGGCGGAGGCCGGAAACCGCGGGCTGAGCGGACTGGAGCTGGCGGCCCTGCTTCGAGAGCACGACAACGTGCTCGCGGGCTACGCTCTCGCCACGAACGACGTCGAGGACTCTGCCCGAAGGCTGCGGAGCGCCGGGGTCGAGTGTCCCGATCCCTATCCGATGCACCGCCTCCGCCCGGACGGCGCGAGGCTGGACTGGCGGCTGGCCGTGCCTGGAGGGGTACCCTGGCGCAGGCCCTGGCCGTTCCTGATACAGTGGGGCACGCCGGACGAGGAGCGGCTAGCCACCGAGCGCGCGGGCGATCACCCGAACGGAGTGCGCGGCCTCCTGGGGGTGCGCGTGCTCGTGCGCGACCTCGACCGCGCGATCCGCCTCTACTCCGGCGGACTCGGTCTCGGCGCTCCGGACGTGGACTTCCTGCCCGACCTCGGCGCCTCCCGCGCCACGTTCGCGATGTCCGGGTTCCGGATTGAGCTGCTCGAGCCGCGCGAGGACGGCGTGGCCGGGCTGACGCTCGCGAGCCTCGGGGAGGGGCCGCTCGAGCTGCTGCTCGCCGCCGGCGACCCCGTGCTCGCGTGCCGCTCGCTCATTGACGGGGGCGAGGACGCGAGGGTGCTGTACGATCTTGGCCAGCCCGCACTCGCCCTTCGGCTGAACGAGCCCTCCCCGAGCCGGTAGCGGCTCGCCTGGCGCTCGAAACTCGGGTATGACGATGCTTCGGCTTCGAGCAGCTCGACCATCCGGCTACAACAGAAAATGTCGCTCGATCGTGCACCAGGGCGGGGCCTAGTGGCGAGCTCGGTCCTCCACGGCTTGCTTCACGAGCGCGCCGATCCTCTCCTCTTCGGCGGCGGTCAGCTCCTTCAGGGCGAAGGAGGTAGGCCACATGGCGCCTTCATCGAGGTTCGCCGTGTCGCTGAAGCCGAGCGTCGCGTACCTGGTGTTGAACTTCTGCCCGCTTTGGAAGAAGCAGACGACCTTGCCGTCCTTGGCATACGCGGGCATCCCGTACCAGAGTCTCGGCGAGAGACCTGGCGCGCTGGCTGTGATGATCTCGTGGAGCCGCTTGGCCATGGTGCGATCCGGCTCCGCCATCTCGGCTATCTTCGCGAGCACGTCGCTTTCCCCTTGCGCCTTGTTCTGGTTCGCGCGCGCTTCCGCCTTCAGCTCTTTGGCGCGCTCCCTCATCGCGGCTCGTTCCTCGTCTGTGAACCCCCCGGACTTCTTGTTGGTCGCGGCAGTGCTCTTGGCGGGCTCCTGCGCGCCCCTCTTTTCGGATTGGCTCATGAGAACCTCCTCATATTGACTTGGGTTTAGAAACCTCGCCGCAGCTCGTCTGCGGCCCTCTGCTATTCTAGAGCCTGCTATGCACGTTTGAGGAGAAGAGTAGCTTGACGGAGCCTCAAGCAGACGAAGGCCACGTGGTGCACAGCCACCAGGGTGGTCTGGAGCCTCTCGTAGTCCCGAGCCCGTCCTCCGAAGCGAGGCATCTTCTGCCGATCCGGTGGTATCAGGTTGTCGCGGCCCTTCGACAGTTGGGCAGGTGTGTTGGCCTTCCTGCCCGTCGCTCCGCGCCTGGAAAGTGCGGGAGTCGCGGCTCGAGGACAGCTCCACAGGACCGAAGAGCGCTCAGAACCAACGTCTTTGCGTGTATTCCTTGCCAACGCGCAGCGCATCGCTCATCTGGGCAACTGGGACTGGGACCTCGTCACCGATAAGGCGTACTGGTCGGATGAGGTGTACCGCATCTTCGGCTTCGCCCCGCAGGAATACATCCCCACATACGAGGCGTTTCTGCGCTCCGTTCACGCGGACGACCGGGAGTATGTGAGGCGATCGGTGATCAACGCCCTGTATGGAGGTAGCTCGTACGACCTGGAGTACCGGATCGTCCAGCCCGGTGGCGCGGTCCGCGTGGTGCACGAGCAGGGCGAGGTTGTCAGAGATAAGGCAGGTCGCCCAATCCGAATGACCGGAACGGTGCAGGACGTCACCGAGCAGAGGCGAGCGGGGGATGCCCTGCTGCAGCTTGCGTCCATCGTGGAATCCTCCGAGGATGCCATCATCGGTATGGCTCTGGACGGGATCATAGCGAGCTGGAACCGCGGCGCGGAGAGCGAGTGGGCTCCTTCGAGACCGTGCGGGTCGGCAAGGGTGGCCGCCGGGTCGACGTGCTGATCAGCGTTTCTCCGATCAGGGACGCTGCGGGGAGGATCATCGGTGCTTCGACCATCGCCCGCGACATCACCGAGCGCAAGCGGGCACAGCATCTCCAGCGGCTCGCCATCGCGGAGGAGCGCGAACGAATCGCGCGCGAGCTGCACGATAGCGTCGCGCAGGTGCTCGCGTTCGTCAGCGCCAAAGCGAGCGCTGCCGAGAAGCTGGTGCTGGATGGGCATCTCGCCAGGGCCGCCTCCGGGATCCAGCAGCTGGCCTGGGAGACGCGCCAGGCGTACGACGATGTCCGCGATGCCATCCTCGCGCTCCGCAGCTCGTTCGCCTTGCAGAACAGCCTTCTCGATGCACTGCGGGAGTACCTGTCGCACTGGCAGGCGCAGAGCGGGATATCGGTGGAGTTGAACGCGACCCCGATGGACGCCTTTGCGCCGCAGCTGCACCCTGGAGCCAAGCTTCAGGTGTTCCGAGTTGTCCAGGAAGCGCTGACAAACCTGCGCAAGCACTCCGCGGCGTCCCGCGTGAACGTGCTGCTCGCTGATACAGCCGGTGCGCTCGAGATCGTAGTCGTGGATGACGGAATCGGATTCGATCCCGAATCCATCGGACACGGTGGTTCTCCGTGCTTTGGGCTGGCGATGATGTCGGAGCGCGCTGCCTCGCTCAAAGGCAGCCTCAGGATCGAATCCGTCCCTGGCAGCGGGACGCGAATCGTTGTTCGCGTTCCGGTAGAGCGGGACCCGTAAGCTCGTGGGAGGCTCGCGTGCGTGTGCTGATTACTGACGATCACATCCTGGTCCGTGAGGGGTTGCGCAGCCTCCTGGAGGCTCACGGCGTCGATGTCGTGGGTCTCGCCCGGAACGGCCGCGAGGCGATCGCAATGGCGCACGAGCTCCGGCCGGACGTCGTGCTGATGGACATCGCGATGCCCGAGATGGGCGGCCTGGAAGCAACGCGCCGGATCGCCTGGGAGCTGCCCGGGGTCAAGGTCGTAATCCTGACGGTCTCCGAGGAAGATACGGACCTGTTCGAGGCGGTCAAGTCGGGGGCACAGGGATACGTGCGCAAGAGCGTGGAGCCCTCCAAGTTCTTCGATCTGCTGGAGGGCGTTGCTCACGGCGAGCTCGCTCTGACGGCGGAGGCGACTCGCAAGCTGATCCGCGAGTTCGCCCGTCCGAGACAGGAGTCCGATGCGCGGCCCCCGCGCGCGCTCACGGCTCAGGAACGGGAAGTGCTCAAGCTGTTGGTACGGGGCATTACCTCGAACCGAGAGCTCGCGGAGCGTCTGGTTGTGAGCGAGAGCACGATCAGCTATCACCTCAGGAACATCATGGACAAGCTGCACCTGCAGAGCCGGGCGCAGGTCGTCGCCTACGCCTTCCGTCATCGGCTCGCCGACCTACCACCCGACCAGAGCTGACCCCCCACAGCCCGTCCAAAGGATTGGGACCACACCTGTAGTTTTCTGCAGGACGAGAACTACAGATCGCCAGGATGCCAGTGGACGTCCTGCCCGAGTACGCGCCACCATACATCGAGGTCCAGACGGAAGCCCTTGGGCTCTCTGCGGCCGAGGTCGAGGAGTTGATCAGCCTCAACCTGGAGGAGCTGCTCAACGGCACCCCCTGGCTCCAGTCCATCCACTCCACGTCGGTGCCTGGCCTGTCGCAGCTCGTGCTCTACTTCAAGCCCGGAACCGATGTCATACGCGCACGGCAGCTGGTGGCGGAGCGCCTCGGCCTGGCGTACGCGCTGCCGAACGTGTCGCAGCCGCCCGTGATCCTCCAGCCCAAGTCCGCGACCAGCCGCGTCATGATGGTCTCACTCTCCTCCAGGACGGTGTCGCCGATCAAGATGTCGGTGCTGGCCCGCTGGAACATCCGACCCGCTCTCCTATCCGTTCCCGGAGTGGCGAACGTGGCCGTGTGGGGCATGCGTGACCAGCAGCTGCAGGTGCTGGTCGACCCGAAGCGCTTGAAGGCGCACAACGTCACCCTGGACCAGGTCGTCGCCACCACGGGCAACGCGCTCTGGGTGTCGCCCCTCAGCTTCCTGAACGCGTCGACGCCGGGCAGCGGGGGATGGGTGGACACTCCTCAGCAGAGGCTCGAGGTCCGCCACGTCCTGCCCATCTCCTCCCCAAAGGAGCTGTCTCAGGTGATAGTCGAGGGCACGAAGCACAGCGCCCCCCTGCGCTTGGGCGACGTGGCGTCGGTGGTGGAAAGCCACCAGCCCCTCATTGGCGACGCGATCCTCGACAGGGATCCCGGCCTCCTGATAGTGATCGACAAGTTCCCGGGTGCCAACTCACTGGACGTGACTCGCGGGGTCGAGGCGAAGCTCGATGCGCTCAGGCCCGGACTCTCCGGCATACAGATAGACACCACCGTCTTCCGCCCGGCGTCCTTCATCGAGATGGCGATGGGCAACCTGGCAGCGGCGTGGATCATCGGCTTCGTCCTCCTGCTCCTGGTGCTGGGCGCCTTCTTCCTCGGGTGGCGCACGACGCTCGTCAGCCTCGTAGCGATAGCGCTTTCGCTCGTAGCAGCCGGGCTCGTGCTCTATCTGCGAGGCTCCACCATCAACACGATGGTGCTGGCCGGGCTCACGATAGCCCTGGCCGCGATCATAGACGATGCGATCGTAGGCGTGGAGAACGTGATGCGGCGGCTGCGCCAGCACCGCACGGAGGGTAGCAACAGACCAGTATCGAGCGTCATCCTCGGCGCCACGCTCGAGGTGCGCGGCCCCATGGTCTACGCTACCTTGGTGATCCTGCTGACCGTGGTGCCGTTGTTCTTCCTCGAGGGCGTGCTGGGCTCTTTCTTCAAGCCCCTGGCTCTGTCCTACGCCCTGGCGCTGCTGGCCTCGATGGTGGTCGCGCTCACCCTCACCCCAGCGCTGTGCCTGATCCTGCTCTCCCGAGCTCCCCTCGACAGGCGGGAGTCTCCCCTCACTCAGTGGCTGAGGCGGGGCTACGACAGGCTGCTGTCCCGCATCATCCGCTCTCCGCGCCCGGCCATAGCCACGCTGTGCGTGGTCGTCCTGCTGGGCCTCGTCGTGGCTCCGACCCTGGGCGAATCCCTGTTCCCGACTTTCCACGAGAGGAACCTGCTCGTGCGGTGAGACAGCACGCCGGGCACGTCGCTGCCCGAGGTCACCAGGATCACCACCCTCGCCAGCCGCGAGCTGCGCGCCGTGCCGGGTGTCAGCAACGTCGTTGCCCACGTGGGGCGGGCGGTGCTGGGGGACCAGATCGTGGACGTGAACTCCGGGGAGATCTGGGTGAGCGTGGACCCCCGGGCGGACTACGGCTCGACGGTGAAGGCCGTTCAGAGGGTGACCGATGGATATCCCGGACTGTTTCACGACGTGCAGACCTACCTGAACGAGCGGATAGACGAGGTGGTGGCTGGCACGAGCGAGGACGTGGTCGTGCGCATCTTCGGCCCCGACCTGGGGGCCTTGCGCAGCAAGGCCGAGGAGGTCAGGAGGTCCCTCTCCCAGATGCCGGGAGCAGCCGACGTGCACACCGAGCTGCAGGTCCAGCAGCCTCAGGTGAACGTCGAGGTGAATCTGGCGAAAGCCCAGCGCTACGGCATCAAGCCGGGAGATGTGCGCAGGGCGGCGGCGACGCTGGTTGCTGGGACCGAGGTCAGCGACATACACCAGAACGGCAAGGTGTACGACGTGATGGTGTGGGGCGAGCCCGCGACCCGCAGCAGCCTCGACAGCATCCGGGACCTGCTGCTCGACACGCCGGGAGGAGGGCACGTCAGGCTCGGCGAGGTGGCGGACGTCAGGATCCTGCCGACGCCCAACCTCATACAGCGTGAGGGAAGCTCCCGTCGCATAGACGTGGGATTGAACGCGAAGGGTCGCGACCTCGGGGAGGTGGCGGGGGACGTCCAGCAGAGACTCGGGCAGATCAGCTTCCCCTTGGAGTACCACGCGGAGGCGCTCGGGGAGTACGCCGAGCGCCAGGCGGCCCAGAGGAGGCTGTTGGGCTTCGGCATCGCCGCGGCGCTGGGAGTGTTCCTGCTGCTGCAGACGGCGCTCGGCAGCTGGAGGCTGGCCACCCTCGCCTTCTTCACCCTCCCCTCCGCGCTCGTGGGCGGGGTGCTGGCGGCGTTCGCCTCAGGTGGAGTCATCTCCCTGGGCTCGCTCGTGGGCTTCTTCACGGTGTTCGGTGTGGCTGCCCGCAACGGCATCATGCTGATCAACCACTACCAGCACCTGGAGCGGAAGGAGGGGGAGCCGTTCGGTCCCGCTCTGGTGGTGAGGGGTGCGAGGGAGAGGCTCGCGCCGATCCTGATGACGGCTCTGGCAGCGGGGCTGGCGTTGGTGCCGCTGGCCGTGAGGGGGGACGTGCCGGGGCACGAGATCGAGCATCCGATGGCGGTGGTGATCTTGGGAGGGCTCCTCACCTCCACCCTGCTCAACCTGTTCATCGTCCCATCCCTCTACCTCAGGTTCGGAAGGGGAAGGATCTCGCCATCGAGCCGCGAGGCTGCATAGGAATCGTTCATATGCCCTGGGGCCGGCGGGATTCCCCACTCATCCTGCGCGCCTCCGGTCCCAGGGCTCCGATCCGGATGACATTCGATGCCGCCAACCTGGCAGCTCACTCGGCGGCGCCTGCTTCCGAATGGGTTCGCCTTGTACCAGCGAAGAGCTGTGAGGTCAGGATGATACCCGATAATAGCGACGCAACCAGACTCAGAGAGGAGATCGCGAACCTCGAGTTCGCCGCTCAGAGCTTTCAACAGGCGGCGAACGAGATGCGCGCTCAGCGCGATGCGGCCAGACGGGACGCTCGCGTCGTCAGGCGCCGGGCCCGGATCGCGGCATCGGTGGTGGTGGTCATCCTGTTCCTCGTTGGGATGATAGTCCTCATTACGGACGCTGCGACGGGAGATGACGGGGGCGGTATGGCGGCCCAATTGGACCACGTGGTCCGATCCGATACGGGCGATGATGACGATGACTATGGAAGAGACGGACCGGGGAGGCTCGGTATGGGTGCGTCGTGGCGCAGCTTCAGATACCGACATCCTGATGATCCTTGGTGTGCCCCGCGAGGCCTGGCTGACCTACGATGAGAAGGTGTTGCGTGTGAGCCGAAGGGGCAGAACGCTATAGGAGCCGCGGGAGGCGAGGGACGAGCACGCCTCTACGTCAGGACCCGCGCCTCACGTGTTTACGGCTGTACCGTCGGTTCGGCTACCGTAAGTCCGGGGCGCCGCCGACGACTTGCCGCGCTGGTGGCCATCTGGACATTGCCTCCGCGACGGTGTTGACCGTTCCTCGACGCTGGATTCTCCTTGACCCCGAACATCGTTCCGGCGGTAGCCAGCGGACCTCCGGGCCGCGGTCGGTTGTTCGCGGCAAGTCATCGGCGACGCCCATAGGGCTGGGTAGGCGATGTATGATGCGAACACACGAAGCAGCGGAGAGTGTACAGCTTGCGCATAGGAGTTGACGTCGGGGGACGAACACGGACGCCGTCCTGATGGAGGGCCGCGAGGTCGTGGCCTGGGAGAAGGTGCCCACGACCGCCGACGTGAGCTCGGGCGTAGTCGCGGCGTTGAAGAGCCTGCTCCGGGCGCACTCAGGTGCGGCGGAACGAGGTCCGCGCCGTGATGACCGGCACACCAATTTTGTCAGGAGTTCCAATCCCTTACAGGTAGGCTCGGAACAGTGCGAGCACGCCTACCTGGGCACCTTCTGGAAGCGGTTTCAATCCCTTACAGGTAGGCTCGGAACCGTGCACCCCCAGCGCGCGTATGTCGGCCTCGATAGCGGTTTCAATCCCTTACAGGTAGGCTCGGAACCATAGCCGACTACGAGAGCCAGGTCCTGCGCAACTACGTTTCAATCCCTTACAGGTAGGCTCGGAACGGGCCGAGTCGGGTTGGCGTGCCGACGCGCGGCATGTGTTTCAATCCCTTACAGGTAGGCTCGGAACTGGCGTCGGATCGAGGCATCCCCAGTGTTACCGTGACGTTTCAATCCCTTACAGGTAGGCTCGGAACGTGGGAGGGCCGGAGCGGGATACAGGACCCGTGTAGGGTTTCAATCCCTTACAGGTAGGCTCGGAACGGCCGAGTACGTGAGCCGCCGCCCCCGATCCTGAGCGCCGGTTTCAATCCCTTACAGGTAGGCTCGGAACTCGTACACCGTGACCTGCCAGTGGTAGGAGGCGGCGAGTTTCAATCCCTTACAGGTAGGCTCGGAACGTGTAGTCGCGCTGCACGTCCGAGATCCACCAGCCGTTTCAATCCCTTACAGGTAGGCTCGGAACGCAACCTCCGGGTGCAGCTCGAGGCGTGGGATCGGCGTTTCAATCCCTTACAGGTAGGCTCGGAACCGTCTACACCTACGCCGACTGCCGCGCCAGGATGGAGTTTCAATCCCTTACAGGTAGGCTCGGAACCCGTAGAGGACCGCTCTCATCGTATCCCGGCCCGGCAGTTTCAATCCCTTACAGGTAGGCTCGGAACGCGAACTACCTGATCGTGGCGGGGCAGGGCGACCTTGTTTCAATCCCTTACAGGTAGGCTCGGAACGCGTTATGCTCATACTGCGCAATGGACGTCTAATCAGTTTCAATCCCTTACAGGTAGGCTCGGAACATGACGGGGGTAGGGAGCTGGTGGCTCACGTTATGGGTTTCAATCCCTTACAGGTAGGCTCGGAACCCGCGAGCGTGCCGGCCGCGCAAGGCAAGGAGCTCTGAGTTTCAATCCCTTACAGGTAGGCTCGGAACGACCCTGGCCCGCGAGGTCGCGGCCGAGCGGGACCCAGTTTCAATCCCTTACAGGTAGGCTCGGAACGGCGCGGCGCGGGAGCGGGAGGCTCTCCGCCGCATCGGTTTCAATCCCTTACAGGTAGGCTCGGAACCCCGGAGCTGAGGGACACTGGAGACCTGGACGAGTATGTTTCAATCCCTTACAGGTAGGCTCGGAACCATGGACAGAGTATATACCAGAGGAGATAGGCGTGTGTTTCAATCCCTTACAGGTAGGCTCGGAACGATCGAGCCTCACGCTCCACCCCAGCCGGTACATCTTGTTTCAATCCCTTACAGGTAGGCTCGGAACTGTCCTTCAGGGCGCCGACCGCCTTGATCCGAGCGTAGTTTCAATCCCTTACAGGTAGGCTCGGAACACGGGGGGCCGATAGAGGTGGCGGTGGATCAGTACCGGTTTCAATCCCTTACAGGTAGGCTCGGAACGCCCGTCCTCAGACACCCGTGACCTCCCCGCTACGTAGTTTCAATCCCTTACAGGTAGGCTCGGAACACGGACGACACCGTGTTCTGGGCGCTCGTGCCGGGCATGTTTCAATCCCTTACAGGTAGGCTCGGAACCATCAGCAAGCCGAACGTGAACGCCACCAACACCATCGTTTCAATCCCTTACAGGTAGGCTCGGAACTCGGCCACTTCTTCATCCAGCGCGACGTGGCGAGCCAGTTTCAATCCCTTACAGGTAGGCTCGGAACCCGAGTTCGTCGAGCCCGGCCGCTCAGCCTACTCCGATGTTTCAATCCCTTACAGGTAGGCTCGGAACTCCCTTCGGGGCTCCCTGCCCCGTCTCTACACTGATAGTTTCAATCCCTTACAGGTAGGCTCGGAACGCGAGTCGCTACGGGCACTAGCATCGGAGGGCGAAGTTTCAATCCCTTACAGGTAGGCTCGGAACCCAACCCAATCCTACACCAACCGGGGAGTTCGTGCAAGAGGGATGCGACGCGAATCCGGTGGGTGTGAACGGGCGTGAGGGGCGGAAGGGCAGGAGATACGCGGGATTGGTCCTCAAGAGCGGGTGTGTCGAACCCCCGGGGTTCGTGCGCTACCGGAGGTTGACGCAGGCGCAGTCACCGAGGACGAGCGGGGAAATCATACCCAGACACGAGACTCCCGCCCGTTTCGGGCGCGTGCACCGGACTGTCCGGCCTCTTTCGCTCCCCCCTGAATAAGTCCTCGCGCACGCAGCCAGCCCAGCCGGTCCGCACCACGCTCCCGGCGCTGACGGCATATACTGCAATCAGCGCACGTTGTGCGATAATTCCGCCGCGAAGTGTTTGCCAGCACACTCAGGAGGTGCGAGCGGTGTTCAGCAGCATACTCGTGACGCTCGATGGCACGAGGCTGGCAGAGACGGTACTGCCCTTCGTGACCGAGATCGCCGCGAAGTTCGGGAGCACGGTCCATCTGCTCGAGATCATTGATCCCTCGGCGGAGGTCCACCCGCACGCGTACGAGATGCCGCCCAGCGGCGGGCCTCTCGCGCCGTACCCGCCCCCGGCGGACGAGGAGGAGGTCGAGGAGGCCGACGAGCAGCTGAGTGCAGACCACGAGGCGGCACAGGCATATCTGGCCCGAATAGTGGCGGAGCTCGAGCGGCGCGGGATCCAGGCCCGGACGGCCGTCGTGGAGGGCGATCCGGTGGAGGAGATACTGAGCTACGCGGCGGCCGAGAGGGTCGCCCTGATCGCGATGTCCACGCACGGTCGCCGCGGGCTCGCCCGGCTGCTGTCGGGCAGCGTCGCCGAGAGGGTGATCCGTCAGGCCCCGTGCCCGGTGCTCGCCTACCGGCCGGACAGCCAGGAGGAATGACCCGGCGCGCAATCCGTACAATGGCACTCGGGAGATAGTCACGGCAAGGAGGAGACCTTGGAGGAGTTCGTTTTCCTGCTCGACGTGGACAACACGCTGATAGACAACGACCGCGTGAAGGAGAACCTGCAACAGCGGATCAACGACATCGTCGGAGAGGAGCGGGGCGAGGCGTTCTGGGACATCTACGAGGAGGTGCGCAAGGACCTCGACTACGTGGACTTCCCCGAGACCCTCTCACGCTTCATCGCGGCCTTTCGAGACGAGCGCCACTTTCCGCAGCTCGCGGATCTGCTCCTCGGCTACCCCTACTACCTGGCGCTCTTCCCGAACACCCTGCAGACCCTGGGCCACCTCCGGGAGATGGGCACAGCGGTGATCGTGTCCGACGGCGATCCCGTCTTCCAGCCCGCCAAGATATCGCGCGCCGGGCTGGCGGCAGCGGTAGACGACAACGTGCTCATCTTCGTCCACAAGGAGGGGCACCTCGACGAGATCACGAGCCAGTTCCCGGCACGACGCTACGTGCTCGTGGACGACAAGCCGGGCATCCTGACGCGCTCGAAGGCCCGGCTGGGAGAGCGCATAGTCACGGTCCAGGTGCGGCAGGGCAAGTACGCGGAGGAGCGCGCCGAGACCCCTCCGGACCTGGAGGTGCAGCACATCGGAGACCTCCGCCACGTCTCGACTGAGGACCTGCGGCGGCTCGCGGGACTCGTGCACGCGTAAGCGCCGCGCGGGCTCTCCACCTTCGGCGCCCCCCGCACAGAGCGGCCTCATCGCCGGGCGAGGATGTCCCGCAGCGTGGCCCGGGTCTCCTTCGCGTCCGAGCCCTCTCCGAGCACCCGGATGCCGCTTGGAAACTGTGTGCGGAGTGCCTGGGCGTACCCCCCTCCGTGCGCCCGCCTGTCGCAGCCGATGAGAGTCTTCGCGCTCGTTGCCGTCATGAGCGTCGGGGTGGGGCGGGGAGCGCGGGATGTGGCCTCCAGCAGGACGAGCCCGGCGTCCTGCGTCACGTCCCCTCCTCGCTCCAGGTACTCGACGTGCGCGATCCTGTACGCTCCGCTCTCCACGAGGAAGCGAGCCCACGACAGCTTCCCCGAGTCCCAGTAACCTGGATAGCCGGACACGAGGAGGTAGCGCGCGTGCGCCGAGTCGAGCCGTGACTCGACGTAGTCGGCGGACAGGCCGAGCGCGTTGCAGCTCTTGTACACCTCCATCCAGCCGACGCAGCCTGCCCCCCTCACGCACCGCTTCGCGCTCAGGACGCGGCCGCTCGGGATGTACTCCGGCGTCAGGAGGCCGACGCGGTGCTCTCCGTCGTCCAGGAACGCCATCTGCTCGTGGTACAGCTTCGTCGTGAGCAGCCCCTCGCCGCGCGGAACGTGCGCCGCGATCCACTCGTGCATCCGCACGACGGCCCGGTTGTAGTCGTTCGTCGGATTCGTCGCGGGATCGTAGTTCGGTCCGGAGGCCATCGCGGCCACCTGCTGGCCGGACGCGACGAGCACTCCCAGGATCAGCAGGCCGCTCACCGCCCCCCGCAGGCCGGCCGCGCGCCAGCCCGCTCTGAGCGCGGGAGCCGTCAGGGCGACCATCAGCCCCGCGAGCGCGCCGTACAGCAATGTCTCGGGCACCAGGTACTGTCGCGCCGCCCACCGCTCCTCGAGCAGCACGACCACGACGGGGGCCTGAAACACGAGCAGCGAGAGGTAGAACGCCCACCTCCGGTCGCCGCGCGCCGTCCGCCACAGGAGGTACAGCAGCGCGGCCGGAAAGAGGTAACAGGCGGGCGTGAACGCAAGGATGCGATCCTCGACGAACGTCAGTAGCGAGATGTGCTGGTAGAAGGGCTCGGGTCGGCCCGCTATGCGGGTCATCAGGTACGCGAGCAGCGGCGTCCACGTTACCACGGCCAGGGCCGCTACGAGGTCACGCCTGCGTCTGGTGCCGAGCAACCGCCCCAGGACGCCGAGCCGCCAGAGCGCCAGGAGCAGCATGGCGCAGGCGGCCCCGGCCACCACGATCCCCCGCACCAGGCCGGGCGGCAGGTCGCCAGCGAGATACAGCTTGCCGGTCAGGTGCCGCACCGCGATCCACCAGGGCAGGGTCACGCCGACGACCGCCACGTAGTGCACGAGGACGTGCCGGACGCGCCAGTCGAACAGGAGAGCGGCCACCAGCACCATCGGCAGGGTCGCGATCGCCGTCTCCTTGACGAGTATCGCCGCGCCGAAGGCCAGCCCCGAGAGCGCGGCGAGCGGCCAGGAGTCTCGAGCTCCGGCCTCGAGGATCAGGACTACCGACAGCAGGAAGAAGGTCAGCATGAGCGCGTCGATGTTCAGCGCCACGTTGAGCAGCGCCGTGTAACCCAGGAAGGTGACCAGTCCCGCTGCAAGGAGCCCCGCGACCGGCCCCTGTACGCGCCTGATCAGGAAGTAGGCGAGCAGTGGGTTGAGCAGCGCGAGCAGCCGCAGCGCCCACACCAGACTCGTCACGTCCAGGCCGAGCGGCAGAGTGAGCAGCCCGAGCACGCCGGGGAGCCCGGGGGGATGGAGGGTGCTGGGCGCTTTCGGTGCGAGCAGCGCGTAGCCGCGGCCCATCACGAGGTCCCGCCCGGCGAGCAGGTACCACGACCCGTCCACGTTCACCCGCCAGTTCAGAGCGAACCAGACGAGGGTGGGGACGCTGAGCACGACCACGAGCGCGAGGGCAGCCAGCCCGAACCGTGCCCCGATGTCCCTGCGCTCCGTCCGAGCGCGGGCCCTCTCGGCCAGTTCCAATCTCGACGTTCGGTCCCGGTCCTCGACCCTCATAGGCTGCACATCCATTTGTACCTCAAGTTGCGTACCTCAGTCTTACGGTCTCTGCCCCTCGCGTGCCCTCCCCGCCGTATCGCTCGCATGGTGATATGATGGCGCTCGACGAGCCGCACCGAAAGGAGCTGTCCCTGTGAGCGACAACCCGATACTGAAGCATCTCGGCCTCTCTCCCTGCGACAGGGCGGTCGTGGTCCACGCCGACGACCTCGGAATGTGCCAGGCCACCATCCAGGCAGCGTCGGAGCTCTACGAGGCCGGGCTCGTCTCCTCCGGAGCCGTGATGGTGCCGTGCTCCTGGTTTCCTGCGGCGGCGAACATGATAGCCGAGCGCGGACTGGACGCGGGAGTGCACACGACGCTCACGTGCGAGTGGGAGTCGTACCGCTGGGGCCCGATATCCACGCGTGATCCCGAGTCGGGCCTGATGGCCGCGGACGGCTGCTTCCCCCGCACCAGCGAGGAGGTGCAGCAGCGGGCGCGGCCCGAGGCCGTCGAGAGGGAGCTGAGGGCGCAGATCGAGCGGGCGCTGAGCACAGGCATTGACGTAACTCACATTGACACGCACATGGGCGCGGTCATCCCGAGCTTCGTAGAAGCTTATCTCGACCTCGCGATCGAGTACCGCGTGCCCCCGATGTTCATCAGCCCCGAAAGGTACCTGGACCGCGACGCCCGCGACGCCCTCCCCGAATCAGTAAGGTCGGCTATCGAGGAACAGGTCCGCAAGGTGGAGGAGCACGCCATCCCGGTCTTCGATCACATCACGTCGCTGCCGCTGGACAGACCGGAGGACAGGATCGAGCAGGCGAAGCGCCAGCTCGACGCTCTGCCCGAGGGGCTGAGCATCTTCATCCTGCACCCCGCTCAGGACACGCCCGAGCTCCGGGCCATCGCGCCCGACTGGCGGGGCAGGGTGGCCGACTACCGAGCGTTCGGCAGCGACGAGCTCGCCCGCCACGTCCGCGACGCCGGGATCCACGTGATCGGCTACCGCGAGCTTCGCGACGCGATGCGCTCCGCCAGCCCAGTGTGACCTCGCGTCCCGAGGGGTATGGACGCATGATGGCGATAGTGCGATAATCGTGGCACCGCCCTGTCGGGAACGCAGCAGGCGGCACACGAGGACGAAGCAGCACAGTCGGAGGAGATCACGTGGATCCTGAGCTCACACGCAGAGACTTCCTGAAGCTTGGAGGGGCGCTCGCGGGCGCGGCCGTGGTAGCTTCGACCCTGCCCTCCGCGGGCAGCGCCGACGCGGCGCGCACGAGCGGCATCACCTGGCCGACCAGCCAGGCGCTGCCCACCTTCCCCCGCCCGACCCACCTGGACGTGGTGGACATCTCCGACCTGCCCGGCGACCTGGCGCTCGTCCTGCAGACCCTGCAGGGCATCACCGCGCGCACGCAGCCGCGCATATACCTGCTGGACGACGAGGGAGAGGGCAACTTCACCTGGCTCGACACCATGGGCGTGCCCTACACCGTCCAGTCCGACCCCTGGGCCGTCGTAGCCAAGTACGCGGGCGAGGCTAAGGGCACGGTCGTGTACGACCCGAACGTCTGGGACTCCGTGAACGTGGCCACGACGATGGCCGGGATCAGGGGAGGGGTGGTAGCGAGCCCCGAGATGGCGCAGAAGCTCGCCGCCGCGCCCTACAACCTGCCGGTGCTCGAGGACCTGCGAGGGAGGTTCACGAGCAAGCTCGATGCGTACGAGTGGCAGTATCAGAACCTGTGGCCGCTCGCAACCCACCGGATGCTCACCGGCATCAGTCCCTCGCAGAAGATCTCGCTCCCACCCGGAATCCCACCGTACTACACCACCCTGATCGAGGAGACCCGCGACATCCGCGACGCCTCGAACCGCGCCGTCTACACGCTCGACCTCACGCCCTTCCTCGGCAAGGAGGCCGTCTACTTGAGGTTCGACGATTCCATCACGTCGGACGGCTGGGGGCCGTCGGTCCACACGGTGACCGTACAGGCCGATGGCACCACGATCGCGCAGTTCGTGCCCGGGACCGACGCCGAGGCACCGTTCCTGTACGACTCCGATCACTCGCAGATGGCCACGGGCGGGGACCAGCACAGGTTCGCCGACGGCACGTCGTACTTCGTGTACCGCTTCGCGCCGCCGGCCGGCACGACGAAGCTCGTCGCTCAGGTGGACATGTGGAACCAGTACAAGGTCTCGGCAACGAACACCACGCCTCCCACATCCGACAGGCTCGAGCTGTTCGTGAACTTCCGCGACTACATAGTCGCCAATCGAGCGATGGTGTTCTGGCTCGACCCGAACGTGGACCTCGAGCGCGACCTGTTCGAGCGGATCATGAACGACGTGGAGCCGAACACGCCGTACCTGGGGTGGTTCGCTCAGGACGTGGCCGGAGAGTTCAGCGGCACCCAGCTCACCTCAGAGCACAGCGTCTACGTGCTCGCCGCGGACTTCCTCCACAACGCCACAGTGTTCTCGGGAGTTCCGGCGCGCTACACGATCCCGAAGGCGCCGCCGATGCCGAAGCTTGAGAACAAGATCTACGTGACGTTCGTGATGACGGAGGGCGACAACGTCCAGTACGACCAGCATAGGCTGCGGCAGATCTGGGACGACCCGGGCCGAGGGCGCGTGCCGATCAACTGGACGATAGACCCGCTGCTGCTCGACATCGGTCCCTCGATGCTCGCCTACTACGAGAACACGGCGACGCCGAACGACCTGCTGATGGCCGGCCCTTCCGGCGCGGGATACATCTACCCCACGCCCTGGCCGGACTCGACGTTCGGCACGTACACTCAGCAGTCGGGACGCTACATGCGCCGCGAAGGTATCAACACGGTGTACGTCCTCAACCGGCTGAACGGCAGCTCGGTGCCTCTCTCCGGGAGCGAGGCGGCTGCGTACATCCACGACGTGCGGCCCCTCGGGATCATGCTCGGGTTCGAGGGCTACACCGAGACGACGATCCTGAACGGCACGACGCCGCAGTCGGTCGTGCGCGGGGCCGGGAACGCCCAGGACGCCGCGAGCGCGATCGCGCAGGAGTCCGAGGGCTGGGACGGCACCTCGCCGCTGTTCCTCGCCATCGGCGTGATCGCCTGGAACGCGACTCCCACCGACGTGGCGAACGTTGCCGAATCGCTCGGCGCGCAGTACGAGGTGGTGAGGGCCGACCACTACTTCGAGCTCATCCGTCGGGCGAACGGCCTGAGCCTCAATCCCTAGTGCGGCCGGAGGGGAGGGAGAGCTTCCTCCCTCCCCCTCTCGGGAAAGGCGAGATCGCGGGGTGCCCTGCCATGTGGAATCGTGCCGGAGTCACGGGCGGTATTGCTCGCGTCGCCTGTGGTGCTCGGTCAGCGCGTGGGGGTCCAGGCCCGAGTGGCCGCACGGGTCGACGTGGACGTTGACCTCGGCGAGCCTTGGCTGCGCGTGGAAGAGCGCGTGTCTCACCTCCTCGACGATCCTGTGGCTCTCCCGGGTGGGAAGGTCCTCGTCCACCATGACGTGCAGCTCCGCCTGCAGCCTGTGGCCCAGCCACCGCACCCTGACGTCGTGCACCGCCTCGACGCCCGGGACGGAGGCCGCGGCGCTCTCGATCCCGTCCACCACCGCGGGGTCCACCGCGTCCATCAGCCGATGCCACATCATCACGGCGCTGTCGCGGACGATGAACAGGATCGCGATGGTGATGAGCAGCCCGATGATCGGGTCGGCGATCGGGAAGCCCGCGAGCACGGCGAGAGCGCCCACGAACACAGCGAGGCTCGTGAACCCGTCCACCCTGGCGTGCTGCCCATCGGCAATCAATGCCGCGCTGCCGATCCTCCGCCCGACCCGGATGCGGAGCTGGGCCACCACCTCGTTGCCCAGGAAGCCGAGGACGGCCGCGACCATCACCCAGCCAAGGTTGCTCAGGGGACGCGGGGCGACCAGCTTCTCGATGCTCTCGTACGCCGCGATGACCGCGGAGGCGAAGATGATGAGCACTATCAGGACGCCGGCCAGGTCCTCCGCCCGGCCGTAGCCGTAGGTGTAGCGACGGTTCGCCGCCCTCCTGGAGAGCGAGAACGCGATCCAGAGCGGGACAGCGGTGAACGCGTCGGAGAAGTTGTGGATCGTGTCGGCCAGCAGCGCGACGCTGCCCGAGAACAGCACGACGACCAGCTGCAGGAGGGCGGTGACGAGCAGAGTCGCGAGCGACAGCCTGACGGCGCGGATGCCCTCGTCGCTCGCCTCGAGGGCAGCGTCGAGTGTCCGCTCCGAGTGGCTGTGTCCGAACGGCAGCACCTCGGCCAGCCATCCGAGCCGCCCATGGTCGTGGTGCTCGTGCCCCGGCTCGTGCTGGTGCTCGTGATGCGTCATCTCCCCTGTCCGTGCGCTGTGTAAAGCGACCTCAGCCCGGAGATATCGTATTGGGCCGAGGTCCACGGCGCAAGAGCTCCAGCGGGCGTAGCTGCACGACCCGCGCCGCCGTTACGGAGCCTCGTGCGGCCGCGGCAAATCCTCGAAGGCAGGCGGAGACGTAATCATGTTCAGGGGAGGCGCGGCATCGTGTGTGCGAGTAGACTCGTGTAGAATTGTAGGACCTATGGAGAGCAGACTGATCGTGGCGCTCGTGCGCGACTACTACCTCGGCGGTGCCGACCTGGGCGGCTTTGCGAGGGCGTACGAGTGCAAGTACAAGCGGGTGGACAACCACTCTGACCTCATCAAGGCACTCAGGTCGTCGCGGCCCGTGCTCGTCGTGGTGGACCTCGCGTGCGACGTGGGCGATCTGCGCGAGGTCGCAAGCCAGGCGCAGAACGGCACGCACCTGGTGGCGTTCGGCCCCGCCCACGACGAGGGACTCAGGCGGGAGGCGAAGGCCGCGGGGTTCCACGAGGCCATGCCGAACATCGAGTTCCACCGCACGGTCCCGGACGTGCTCGCTCGCCACATACCTCCACCGCCCGAGAAGTCCGGCCTCGACAGGCTCCTGGACAGGTTCCGCGCCTAGCTGCGCGAGCTCCATGAGAGCCACCCGCGCCTGTCGTCCTGTGCGGCGGAGGCTCCGAAGCGGGAGGCCATCGTCGAGCATCCCGCCCTGATTCGGCGGCCCGTCGGAGGCCGAAGACGGACCCACGCGCTGTGTCGTCCTGTCTGGTATCGCGACCGGGGCGGCTTTATCCTTGCATGGTCGTGCCTCGTTCAGTTCTTACGTCTCATTAGGAGCGCAATAAATATGGCTGAAGTGTTGCTGTTCCACCACGCGCAGGGGCTGACCCCCGGCGTAGTCGCGTTCGCCGACGAGCTGCGCCGCGCCGGGCACACCGTGCACACGCCCGACCTGTACGACGGCCGCATCTTCGACGCTCTGGAGGAAGGCGTGGGCTACGCCAGGCAGATCGGCTTCGGCGAGGTAATCCAGCGCGGTCTGCGGGCGGCCGAGGGGCTGCCCGCAGAGCTGGTGTACGCCGGTTTCTCGCTCGGGGTCGGACCGGCACAGGAGTTGGCCCAGACCCAGGCAGGAGCCCGTGGAGCGCTCCTCTTCCACGCGTGCTTCCCGGTGTCGGAGTTCGGCTCCGCCTGGCCCAGCGGTGTGCCTGTGCAGATACACGGGATGGATGCCGACCCGTTCTTCTCCGGCGAAGGCGACATTGAGGCCGCCCGCGCGCTCGTCGAGGAGGCCGAGGACGCCGAGCTGTACCTCTACCCCGGCGACCAGCACCTCTTCGCCGACAGCTCGCTGCCGTCGTACGATGCGGACGCGGCCGCACTACTGCTCCAGAGGGTGCTCGCCTTCCTCGGTGCCCGCTAGATCGGATCCCGAAGGGGGCAACTAGCTCTGAGCCGCGTGAACGCGTCTCGGGTGGAAGAGGACTTTCTGACACGAAGACCGCGGTGCTGGGACTGAACCGACCGCCACCCTCGGGCGGCGGCTCGTGGTAGGGAGCGTGCGGTAGCGTGCCCGCGAACCGATCTTCGCCACGGAGGAAGGCATGACGGACGTACAAAGGGCGCGGCGAATCGCCGAGCGCATGGAGCGGGATGGGTACTCGGGCCTTGTGTGCCGCGCCCCCCAGAACGTGCTGATGCTGACGGGCTACCTGCCGGTGCTGGGCAACTCGTTCTGCATCGCCTCGCACGCTCGTGACGGAAGCCTCGAGACCCGGCTCGTCGTGCCCTCGGACGAGGCCGACCTGGTGCCGGAGGGAAGCGCAGTCGAGACCCGGACTTTCTCGGAGGAGACGCTCGACTACATCGGCGTCACGCTCGAGGCCGCGCGGGAGCCGCTCGGCTCGGCGCTGAGGTCCGCGCGCCTGGAGGGCACCAAGGTGGGCTACGAGGGTGGCCGGGAGACCATCGCGGCGGCCTATACCCAGGTGGGGGTGCCCGGACCGAACACGCTCGACCTGCTGCGCGAGCTCTTGCCGGGCGCCGGGTGGTCAGACGCGAGCGCGATGCTGAACGACCTGGCAGCGGTCAAGACCGACGCAGAGATCGAGCGAATCGCGGTGTCCGTGGAGGTGGCCGGACGGGGGTTCGAGGCGGCCCGCAGCGCGAGCCGCGCGGGCGCGACCGAGTCGGACGTGCTCGCCGAGGCTCTCGCCACGATGACCCGCGTGGGATACGAGCGGTCAAGGCTGGGCAGGGTGATCGTGCACGCGCACGTGATGGCCGGAGCGCGCTCGGCCGACGCCTACAAGGCGTTCAACCACACGACGAACAACCCGATACGGCGCGGAGATCCCGTGCTCGTGCAGGTCGAGGTGTGCGTAGATGGCTACTGGGCCGAGCTGACCCGCACGTTCTTCGCGGGGCACGTGAGCGTGGAGTGGAGGCGGGTCGCGGAGGCGTGCGAGCGGGCGAGCCGCACGGCGCTCGAGGCGATCCACGATGGTGTACTCGCCCGGGACGCCGACGCGGCCGCGCGGAGCGTGCTGACGGACGCTGGCTACGCCAGGGAGTTCAGGCACGGGCTGGGCCACGGCGTCGGGTTCCAGGCGATCAACCACTCCGCGCAGCCGATCCTCCACCCCGTCTCGGACACGGTCCTTCGAACGGGAATGGTGCACAACATGGAGCCCGCCGTCTACATCCGCGGGGTCGGCGGCTACCGGCTGAACAACGACATCGTCGTGCGCCCCGAGGACGCAGTCAGCCTCTCCGCGGGCATACCCTCCGACCTCGGCTGGCTCGTGACCGGCTAGCTCGACCTTGCCGCGGCCCGGCGCGGGCCGCTACACTGGCCTGCGCATGACTACCACCGCGGAGCGACGGCAGACGAGAGAGATCACGGTAACCCTGAGCGACATCGGCGCGCAGGGATCGGCGTTCGCCAGCGTGGAGGGCCGCGCGGTGTTCGCGGACTACGGCATCCCCGGTGAGGAGGTCGTGGTGCGTCTCGAGGAGGATCACCGCCGCTTCACCACGGGCAAGGTCGTCGAGGTCATAACCCCCTCTCCGGACCGGGTCGCGCCCCGCTGCAGGTACTTTGGGACCTGCGGTGGCTGCCAGTGGCAGCACATATCGTACGAGCGGCAGCTCGAGCTAAAGCGCCAGGTGGTGCGCGACCAGCTCCGCAGGGTCGGCAGGTTCGAGGAGCCGCCCGTCTCGCCGACCCTCCCCTCGCCCGAGCCGTTCGGATACCGCAACCAGGCCCGGTTCTCCGTAGGGGAGAACGGAGAGCTGGGCTTCGTGACCCGGCACGGCGACGGCAGGAGCTTCCTACGCATCGAGTCCTGCCCGCTGATGCACCCGTGGATCAACCACGCGCTCTCGAAGCTGCAGGGCAAGGCGCCGGGGGCTCACCAGGTGCAGGTCCGGTACGGGGTGCACACGGGCTCGTCCCTGATCTACCCGGACCTCACGAGCGCCGAGCCCTCGGTGCCCTCCGGTGAGACGCACTACGAGGAGGAGCTGCTCGGCCACCGGTTCTGCGTGTCTGCGTCGTCGTTCTTCCAGACGAACACGAGGCAGGCGGAGCGGCTGGTGGAGCTCGTGCGCGAGCGGGTGAATCCGTCGGGGAAAGAGTTGGTTGTGGACGCCTACGCGGGCGTCGGCACTTTCGCCGCCCTTCTCGCCCCGCACGTAGGCCGCGTGGTCGCGATCGAGGAGTCGCCCTCCGCGGCCCAGGACGCCCGGCGCAACCTCGAGGGGCTGGGGAACGTCGAGTACTGGCAGGGGAAGACCGAGGACCTGCTGGGCAACCTCGACGCGAGCCCGGACGCGGTCATCCTCGATCCCCCGCGCGTCGGCTGCCACCCGCGCACGCTCAAGTCCGTCGTCGGGCTGGCTCCCCGCGCGCTGGTCTATGTATCTTGCGACCCGTTTACGCTCGCGCGCGATCTGCGGAAGCTCGTGGACGGCGGGTACCGTCTCGTGGACGTCACGCCAGTGGACATGTTCCCGCAGACGCGGCACGTCGAGTGCGTGGCCACGCTCGAGCGCGGCTAGCGGCCGTAGGAGTACTCGGCGCTGTAGGTGCAGCAGCGGGTGCCGTTGACCTTCCGGAACACCTCCGCCCTCCCCGAGCCCGTCCGGTGGACGAACTCTATCGGGCCGTCGAAGACGGCGATGTCGAACTCGAGCGCGCGGTAGACGGAGCTGGCACGGCAGGGCGGTGCTGGCTCCCGCAGGTCCAGGTCTCCGCACAGCGGCGCAAACCTCGTCGGCCCGCCTCCCTTGTCCCTCCACTTGGCGTAGAAGCCATCGCCCGGTGGGGGCGTGCCCCTCAGCCTGAGCACGAAGAGCAGCTCCGAGCCTGCTCCTCCGCCCGAGGAGGGCTCCGTCCAGGTGTGCGTGTAGGAGCCGATGGCCGTCACGGTGATCGGCCTCGGCTCCTTGCTGTCGAGCACGACCTTCGTCGGGTCTCCCTTGCAGTTCACGAGCAGGTCGAGTTGCAGGTCCGCGCCCATCTCGAGCATGCGCGGGTCGGTACACCAGAAGTTCACCCACGACCTCCTGCCGCCGGACTCGAGCTCGATGTGCAGCGCGTCCAGGTGGCGGCCGAAGAGGGGATGGCTGCTCAGGCGGATGCCGTCACCGGGCGAGCTCTTGCCCGCGTAGTAGGCGATAGAGCCACCGCGCGGAATCAGGTCGTGACGCGGGAAGGTGTCGCGCTTCGTGGGAGGGCGCAACACCAGACTCGCGATCGAGACGTCTATCAGAGGCACGGAGGAGTGATTGGCGATGGTCACCGTCTCGGGGTCGCTGAAGCAGTCGTACGACACGCTGACGTCGCCGAGGTCCTTGTTGGGGTAGCTGGGCGGCTGCCCCATGACCCCTTCAACGTCCGGCTTCGAGCCGCAGTTGGTGTTGGCGATGAGCGTGCCGCCGCCAGCGGTGTACTGGTACTGCATGCCGTCACCGCGGTCCCAGAAGATCTCGTGCTTCGAGAGCGTGCGCGGACCGTCGGGGGCCTTCGGCCCCGCGTAGTAGGTGACGATCTTGCCGGGAGGTATGGACTCGCCGAGACGATACACTCCCGGTGGTCTTTCACGCACGCTACCACCGGAGCTCGATCCTGCGTCTCCGGCCTCGTCCCGGCCGCACGAGATCAGGAGCGTCACGACCGCGCACAGCGTCAGCGCCCGACCGACCCTCATGGCCTCACGACCTCCACAAGCCGCCTGATGAGTTAACGCACCTACCGGCAAAAGGTTCCAAGGCCGATAGCGATGCCGCCCGTTCTCGAGCCGCTTACCAATTTTGATATAGCTATTGACTTTAGTAAGTGATGGTGTTAGTATAACGGAAATCAGTAATAACACGATGACCAAATTCAAGAGCTCTGGCTGTAGGGGGCTGGGAGGGTAGAGAGATGCAGGCGTACGAGGGATTCGGGCAGGTAGCCGCGGGGGTGACTGCCCTGTACGCGGAGGTGAAGCGCGGCGATCTCTGGATCGAGGCCGGTCAGGACTGGGGCCTCGAGTGGGCGTGCGAGACGGGCGAGCCTCCCGAGGTACGGCGCGAGGGCGACGCGCTCCGCGTCGAACAGGTGTGGCACGAGGGCTTCCCGCCCGGCAGGCCGCCGAAGATGGATCTGAGGCTTCGGGTGCCCTCGGGGCTCGCCGCGGCGGAGCTCAGGACGGGGCAGGGCCGGGTGAGCGCGCGGGGGCTCTCTTGCCGCACGAAGCTCACGAGCGGCAGCGGTGACGTCACTGTGCGCGATATCAGCGCGGGGCTCGAGGTGAACACCGGCAATGGACGCGTCGCGATTGCTGACACCGGGGCCGAGGTCACAGCGCATACCGGCAGCGGGGACATCGTGCTCAAGCGAGCGGGGGGCGACGCGAGGCTCGCGAGCGGCAACGGGCGAATCCAGGTCGCCGATGCGAGGGGCAGCCTCGAGGCGCGCACGGGCAGCGGCGACGTGGTGCTCGGCGGTGTGAGCGGCGAGGTGTCGCTCGACACGGGCAACGGCAGGATCGAGATCGCGGGAGGGGCGCGCTCCGTCCGGGCGCACTCGGGCTCCGGAGACATCGTCGTGAGGGAAGCCAGGGCCGAGTCGCTGAAGCTCGACACCGGCAACGGGCGGATCGCCTGCCTCGCGGAGCTGGGGCCCGGAACCCACGAGCTGCACAGCGGCAGCGGAGACATAGAGCTGGCGGCGGCGAGCGGTCGGGTAAGGCTGAACACGGGCAACGGCAGGATCGAGGTGCGCCGGACAGAGGGCGAGCTCGAGGCGAGATCGGGCAGCGGGGACGTGCGCCTTGGCGAGGCCGCCGGAGGGGCCGTGCTCGACACGGGGCAGGGGCGCGTGGAGGTGGCTTCGCCCCGCTCCCTGGCTCTCCGCGTCCACACGGGCAGCGGAGACATCACCGTCGGCGAGGGGAGCGTCCGCTCGCTCTCCCTGCGCACGAACATGGGCCGAGTGTCCTGCCAGGCGGAGCCCGAGCCGGGAGACCACACACTGTTGACCGGGAGCGGCGACCTGATGGTCCAGCTTCCCGCGGACGTGCGTGCGCGTGTCGACGCGCAGACGGGGTCGGGACAGATAACCTCCGACTTCCCGATGGTGCGCGTCGGCAGGGCCGGCGGCGGGGGCGGGGTACGTATGGTGGGCAGCATCGGCGAGGAGCCGCCCGACACCTCGCT
>CADDYR010000021.1 GCA_902810765.1 Chloroflexota bacterium | reverse complement strand
CCTGAGCCGCTCCTCGTGGTCCTTCAGCCTGCGCATGGCGAGGCCGACCGCGCGGAGTACCGCTTCGCGCTCGGCCTCGCCATGCGCAGGCTGAAGGACCACGAGGAGCGGCTCAGGCAGGCGCGCATGCTCACCCACGCCTCCTACGTCACCTACGACTCGGCGGCGACCGAGATCGAGGAGGCGCTCGCGCTCCAGCCCGACCACGCCGACTGGCACAACGAGCTCGGCGAGATCTACGAGATACAGGGAGCGTTCGAGGACGCGCTGAGGCAATTCCAGGAGGCCGTCCGCCTCGAGGGAGACAACCCCGCCTACCTGGTGAACCTCGGGCGAGCCCACAAGCGGCTCAGGGAGCATGAGGAGGCAGTAAGGGCGCTCGAGGCCGCCGCGAGGCTCGACCCGGAGCGCGCGCAGGCGTTCGCGGAGCTAGGCGCCGCCTACGCCGCGATGGGACGGCACGCCGAGGCGCTGATCAACTTCCAGAGGGCCGCGCAGCTCGAGCCCGAGAACGACTCCCACCACCGCAGGGCCGGCGGAGCACTGCGCCAGCTAAGACGGTACGAGGAGGCCGTGGACGCGCTCGAAGCGGCGTCCAGGCTGAAGCACAACGACCCGGAAGTGTACAACGAGATGGGGCTCGTGTACCGCGCGCAGGGGAGGCACCGCGAGGCGCTGGCCGAGTTCGAGCACGCGCTGAAGCTCAGCCCGAACCACGCGGCCTACCACCGCAACGCGGCGATCACGCACCAGGACCTCGGGCAGACGAGCCAGGCGGTCGAGCGGCTGCGCAGGGCGGTCGCGATCGAGCCCGGCAGGGCGGCCTGGCACTACGAGCTCGCCGCGCTGCTCGAGGCGGAGGGGAACTACGAGACCGCGCTCGCCGAGTACCACGAGGCGGCGATGCTCAACCCCGACGCGGCGATCTACCCGGCGCGCGCCGCGGAGATCTACGCCAGGCTCGGCAGGCCGGGCGACGCGATCGAGTGCCTGCAGAAGGCGCTGTGGCTCGAGCCGAAGAGCTACGAGTGGCGATACAAGCTCGGCACGCTGTACATGGAGGCGGGAGAGCACAACCTGGCCGCGGAGGAGTTCGCCCGCGCTCTGGAGCTCGAGCCGGGCTCTGCCGAGGCCCATCTGCAGCTCGGGCTCGCGTTCGCACGGGTCGGTGACTACGAGCAGGCGCTCGAGCGGATGCGAGAGTCCGAGCGCCTCCAGCCCGACAACGTGGAGGTCCACGTCTCGCTCGGCGAGGTACTCGAGAAGCTGGACCGCCCGGAGGAGGCGGTGAGCCAGATCGCACAGGCCCTGCTACTGGACGCCGACCGCGTCGGGCTGTACCGCCGGGCCGGGGAGCTCTACTACGAGATGGAGCGCTACGACGAGGCCGCGGCCGCCTACGAGCACGCGATCGAGCTCGAGCCAACCGACGCGGCGACCCACTCGGCACTCGGGCTGGTGTACGAGGCGCAGGACAGGCTCAAGCTCGCTCTCGGGGAGCAGCGCGAGGCCGTGCGCCTCGAGCCCGAGAACGCAACCTACGAGATCAGGGCGGGCGCGCTGTGCCGCCAGCTCCGGTGGTTCGACGAGGCAAAGGCAGCGCTGAGCCGCGCGCTCGAGCTCGAGCCCGAGAACGCCGAGGCGTACAACCAGATGGGCTCGCTGTACGAGGCGATGGGGATGCCCGAGGAGGCGCGGGAGCAGTACGAGGTCGCGGTCAGGCTCCAGCCGGACGAGGCGCTGTACCACCGCAACCTCGGCGTCGTGTACAAGCGGCTGAAGAAGTACGAGCTCGCCGCTCAGGAGCTGCGGCACGCGGTCAAGCTCCGGCCCGGCTACGCCGACGCCTACAAGGAGCTCACGACGGTGAGCACGCTCTCGTTCATCACGCGGGGATTCGGCCGCGAGCGCGCGTCCTGAGCCCCGTGCTGTACACTTACGAGGGAGGATGGGGCGCGCGCCCCATCCTCCGCAGGACCAGGCAGCCAGCGAGACGACGATGATACTCTCCGACACGATGCTCATCGAGGCCATCAGGAGCGGCAGGCTCGGCTTCGATCCGCCGGTGGACCTCGACGTGCAGGTCCAGCCGGCCTCGGTAGACCTCCGGCTCGGCGACAGCTTCAGGGTGTACAACTACGCCCAGCACGCGGTGATAGACCCCACGGCCGATCTGGACCTCGACTCGATCTCCGAGCTCGTCCACCAGCACGGGCGCCCCTTCATCCTCCACCCCGGCGCCTTCGTGCTGGGAGCCACGCTCGAGTACGTGCGCATCCCGAACGACCTCGTGGGGCGGCTGGAGGGACGCAGCAGCCTCGGGCGGATCGGCGTGATCGTCCACTCCAGCCTGCCGTACGACTCCCCGGTGCTGTTCCAGGATGAGTATGGAGTACTCGGTTATCGCCCAATAGGGGAGATAGTCGAGCAGAGGCTCCGGGGACGAGTGGTGAGCTTCGATCCGGAGACGTTTGTCGTCGGCTACCACGAAGTCACCAACTGGTTCAGAGAGCTGCCGGACAAGATCTACGAGGTGAGGCTGGCTTCCGGACGAAGCGTGCGCGTGACCGCCGGACACAACCTGTTCACTCTCGACGAGCACGGCTATCTAGTCAAGACTCCGACTCACGCTCTGAAACCGGGGACTCACGTGGCCATACCGAAGCGCATCCCTGACGCGAACAACTCCGTCGTGGAATACCGAACGCTCGACCTCATACCGGAAGATCTACACGCCAGGCTTGTGTGCCACGGCGTGACGGTCGACGCCGTCATGAGCCGGCGTGAAGGTGAGGTTCGAGAATTGCTGCGCGCCCTCAACCTGAGCGCCAGCTACTGGCTGCGCGCCAAGAGGCTGCCGCTCGAGATGCTCAAGCGGCTATATGGAGGCATCCCACCACTGGGGCCATCGGACAGGATCAGTTATAGAGGTGCCAGCTCGAGTCTGCCGGCGGTGATTCGTGTCGACCGGGAGTTGGCCTGGATGCTCGGTCTATACGTAGCCGAGGGATATCGAAGGGACCACCAGGTCATCGTCTCCAACACCGATCAGGGTACCCTGGACCGGGCAGAGGCCGTGCTGAGGAGGATGGGACAGCGCGTCTACCGGGTCACGGGCGCGATTACCTGTCCTTCGGTGCTACTTTCGGAGGCATTTCGTGGGCTGAACATGGGCACGGGCGCTACGTCCAAACGCCTGCCGAAGGGCGCTCTCGGCTGGCCAGCCCATCTTCTGGAAGCTCTGCTTCGGGGCGTTCTGGACGGCGACGGATCTGTGGAAACGGGCAGATGGTCGTTGTGGACCACATCTGAGCAGCTGGTGAGCGACACGCTCCATCTTGCCGCGCGCACCGGACGGCGGGCGGCAGTCTACAGGGTGGCTCCCCGCCCTCGGTGCCATGCCGCCTACCAGTTAGCTATATCCACGAACGAGCACAAGCTTCTCACCGCGGTCCCTCTGCCGAACGCGCTCATAACCGACATTCGCCTTCAAGCCTGTCTCTCCCAGGCAACAGCCAGCCGCATGATAGGCTACAAACATCGAACGTCGCTGAACAATATCGAGAAAGGGCACCAGAGAGACTCGGTGCGCGCGGCCACCCTGAGACGCCTGCATGAGACATATGTACAGGTGGGAGAGATCGAGCCGCTTCACAGGCTCGAGAGGCTGGTAGAAGGCGACCTGCTCTGGGACGAGGTGCGGGAAGTGGTCGACACGGGCCGCTTCGAGACCGTGTACGACCTGGAAGTGCGCCCCGGCGGAGCGCACGTGGAGAACTTCCTGGCGGGGCACGGTGGTGTCTTCGTCTCGAACACCGCTGGCTTCATAGACTCCGGGTTCGAGGGAAACATCACCCTCGAGATCAGCAACATCGGCAAGATCCCGGTCGCACTGCACCCGAGGATGCGCATCTGCCAGCTCACCCTGATGGAGACCGGCCCGGTCGCCCGCCCGTACGGGCCGCGCCGGGGGAGCAAATACCAGGGCCAGCGCGAGCCCACGCCGAGCCGGCTCCGCAAGGACGTGGAGTTCGACGGCACGCCCCTGAAGCCGCCCAGGTAGCCCCTTCTGATATACTTGCCGGTGCCCCGCCGACCCGGCACCGGCGCCGCCCCTCCGGAGGCCGTCGTTGCGGCACCCTGGTGCCCATCCGCGCTCGCAGCAGTCGGAGGTTCTGCCCAATGGCGATCGAGATCCGAGAGTTCACCCCCGCGGACGCGTCCGCCGTCGCACGGCTCTTCAAGGCGTCGGACAGCGCCTGGCCGGGGGGCTTTCAGTACAACGTCGAGGTGCCGCCCGAGGCGATGCTCGAGGAGCTTCGGAGCGAGCGCACGCGCAACGTCTACCTCGCCTGGGACGGCGACCGCGCCGTGGGCTTCGCCAGCTTCGCGGACTGGCTCGAGGAGAAGACGGGCTACCTGTGGCTCCTGACAGCCGATCCCGAGTACCACGGGCGCGGCGTCGGGCGAGACCTGATACTCAGGGTGCTCGACCGCTGTGTCGAGCTGGGGTACCGCAAGCTGACGCTGCACACCTGGCCCGGCAACACCCGCGCGGTGCCCCTGTACAAGAAGACCGGCTTCCAGTGGGGACCCGAGGCGCACGAGCTCCAGAACTACGTGCCCATGCTCCTGACCCACCCGCTGACCAGATCGTACTTCGAGCGGACCGACTGGTACCGCTGTCAGAAGCGCGATCTGCGCCTCGGGCTCGACTCCGAGCGGCGCAACGGCGCGCTCGTGTTCGACTACGAGTGGGAGGGGCCGTCGGGCGCGCTCAGGGCCGTCTTCGACCAGAAGGCGAAGCGCCTCGTCGAGCTCGACACCCCGAGCCTTCGGATCGGCCTGGAGGCCGACTCCGCCGAGTGCCTGGGCGGCGACGAGCTCGAGGTGCGCCTGTTCGTCGAGAACTCCGGAACCGACGACCTCGCGCTGACCATCCGGGTCACGGGCGACGGTCCCGTGAGCTGCGACGACCTGCGCAGCCTAACGGTTCTCCCCGGCGCTCGGGAGCAGATCGGCCTCAGGGCGACTGCCTCGAAGGGCGAGGCGGGAGACGGCACTATCAAGGCGGACCTGCGGGTGAACGGCGAGCCGCTCGAGCTGGGGCTGACCGTCGAGGTGAAGCGTCCGGTCGAGCTGTCGCTCGTCCCGACGCCTCGGGTGCTCGGTCCCGGCACGACCTTCGAGACGACGCTGAACGTCCGGAACCGGCTGGACTCGCCCGTGAGGGCCACGCTCGCGGCGTCGGCGACCGATGGCCTCGACACGGCTCTGGAGAGCGGCGAGGCCGAGGTGCCGGAGGGTGACACGGTGGGCGTGCCGCTCCGGATCACCGCGCGGAGATTGGGGGAGTTCACCCTCGCGCTCGCCGCGAGCACGGGGGCAGACCAGGACCCGGCCTCGCGCCCGTCCCTCACCCGGCAGGTGCTCGCCGTCGAGCCGGGCCGCGTGCTCGCCGCCAGCGGCAAGGACTCCACCACGCTGGCGTGCGACCGGGTCACGGTGGAGCTTGCGGGGAAGGGCACCGGACTCACGCTCAGCGACAGGGCCACGGGCAGGGCCATCGCGACGTTCGAGTCGCTGGTGGGACCGCCCTACTGGCCCACGAAGCTCGAGAAGCAGGAGGGGCAGCTCGCGCTCGAGCGGGGCGAGACGTGGGTCCGGGCCACGTCGTCCTACGACCTCGAGGACTTCCCGGGAGTCCGACTGGAGAGGACGGTGCGACTGGAGGCCGGCGGAAGGGCGAGCATCGGCCTACGGCTCGCCAACACCGGGGCGTCTCCGGTCGAGGTCAGGACAATGCTCGTCGGCTGGCCGCTGTCCGCCGAGTACACGGCTTACTACCCGCTCGCCGACGGGGTCGTGCGGGGCTCGGGTGGCGTCCCGGGCTCGAAGATGTTCGGTCCGGAAGCAAGCCTGCCGTTCGGCGAGCGATGGCTGTCCTGTGAGACGCGCGACGGCACCCTCGGGGTGCTGTGGCCCGAGGGCGTGGAGGTCCACTCCCCCTCTGGCGGCTGGGGACGCCTGCAGGTGGGGAACCCGCTGTCGTCTCTGGATCCGGGGCAGGAGCGCGGCTGGGGGGAGCTGGTCGTCCTGCCCGCCCGCGACTGGCGGGAGGTGAGGGAGGCGTGGAACCGGGACCGGGGCACGCACCTGCCCGAGCCCGAGATCATACCATCCGCAGGGGTACGGCTGGTGCCCTCTCCGCTCCTGATCCAGGGCGACGAGGCGAGCGCGGAGGTCCAGGTGATGAACTACTCGCCCCGCCCGATGGCCGCGAGGGTCGAGCTGGAGGCTCCGGACGGCCTGGGAGTAGCCCCCCGCTCGCTCGAGCTCGGAGACGTGAGCTACAGACACGTCCCGGTCGAGCCGATACGGGTGTCGAGCACGAAGCTCCGGACGGCCTACGAGCTCGGCGCGCGGATCTCGAGCGCGAACGTGAGCGGGCGGTTCCGGTTCCCCGCGATCGTCCTCGGCAGCCGCGCTCGCCAGGTCCGCCGGGAGCAGCTGTCGGACCGAGGCGAGGCGGTCTGGGAGGTGGACAACGGCTGGATGAGCTTCAGGGTCCGACCCTCGAAGCTCGGCGTGCTGTACAGCCTGAGGTGCGAGGGCCGCGAGTACCTCCACGCGTACTACCCCGAGCCCGGCCCCATGGCCTGGGGATATCCCGTGTACGGCGGCATCACCCCGGTGCTGTGGGAGGAGGGCGCGAACACGCACTCGGACCGTGTGGGCAGGCTGGACGGCCCGACGCTGGGCGCCGAGCCGTGCGAGGTGGAGGACGGCCAGGGCGTCAGGTGGTCGGGGCTCAGGCTCACCGCCCGCCTCGAGCACGAGTCGCTCAGGGGATGGACGTGCTCGCTCGAGTACCTGACGGTCCCGGAGAGCAACGTCCTGGCGGTGCGGAGCCGCCTCGAGACGAGCGGGTCCGCGGGACGCGCGAACCTCACGCTCACCCTCTACCCGGCCTTCCGAGAGGAGGTGCCGCTGCTGCTGTATCCCGACCAGGCCGAGTACGGGCGGGGAGGGGATCGCGGCGCGATGGGACTGCCCGGCAGGAGGTGGGTGGCCGTCGAGTACGGTTCGACGGGACGGAGCCTCGTGCTCGTGAACGCGGCTGGTCAGGAGGTGCTGGCGCAGGACATCTGGCCGGACGGGATCTGGCTGAGCCAGAACGCGGAGGCCACCGTCACCCCTCGGTGCCCTATGAGGACCGGCGCGTTCGTGGTGGTAGCGGAGGATCGCGATCAGGCCAGGCTGTACAGCAGCCTCTCGAGGCTGCGGGACCTGTAGAGCACACCCGGGGGCGCGCGCCATGGCAGGGGTGACTCAGGCCGAGACGGCCGGCGCCCCTGCCCCGCACGGCTACCAGCAGAACGGTTCCGGTCCGTAGGGCGTTAAGTCCTCGGAGCGCGCGGGGCGTACCAGCGTCGGGCGTCAACGATGCCCACCGCTGATGTACCATGTTGCCAGGCAACGCGTGCGCCAATCTTCCCGTCATACCTTGCCGAGCGGCGAGGTATGCGGCACCCGAAGAGTCTCGGAGAGTAGGAGACCAGGACGGAAGCCACGACGAACGAGATACCGCCCGGCACGATAGGCAAGCGGCTGGCTCGGTTCGCGGCCATCACCGCGGGCGCGTTCCTCCTCAGTCGCGTGCTCGGGCTCGTGCGCGACGTGGTGATCGCCGCGAACATCGGCCCGCACGGCCAGTACGACGCCTACGTGCTCGCGATGCGCATCCCGGACATGCTCTTCATCCTGATGACGGGCGGCGCGCTCAGCTCCGCCTTCATCCCGATATTCACGCGCCTGCTGCAGACCGACGAGAAGGGCGCGTGGAGGATGGCCTCGGGCGCGATGTTCTCCCTCGCCGTCGGCGTGGCCGCCATAGCCGCCCTCTGCTCGATCTTCGCCCCCCAGCTCATCCGCTACGTGCTGGGATTCGAGGCATCGCCCCAGATCCAGGACCTCGCGATCGGCCTGGTGAGGATCGTGCTCATCCAGCCCCTGTTCCTGTCGCTCGCGGTCGTGGCCACCTCGATCCTCCAGTCGTTCGACAGGTTCACCCTGCCCGCGCTCGCGCCGATCGCGTACAACAGCTGCATCATCCTCGGCGCGCTCGCCGGCCCGCTGCTGTTCGCCCACGGCTTCGAGATCTACGGCGTGGCGATCGGAGTGGTCGTGGGAGCGGTGCTGTTCTTCCTGACGCAGCTCCCCGCGACGCTCCGGATGGGCCTGCGGTGGCCCGAGACCGGCCCCCTGTCGGATCCGAACGTGAGGCGCACCTTCAGGCTGCTGCTGCCAAGGGTGGCGGGCAGCGCCGCGGTCGAGGCGAACGCGTGGGTGGCGTACATCCTCGCCGCGGGGCTCCAGACCGGCGCCATCGCCCACTTCCGCCTGGCGTACGTCGTGTTTCTCCTGCCCGTGGGAGTGTTCGGCACAAGCGTCTCGACGGCCGCGTTCCCCACGATGTCCCGCGAGGCCCTGGAGACAGACCCCGAGCGGTTCCTCTACGTCCTGCGACGCACTATCCGCAGCTCCCTCTTCCTCGTCATCCCGGCCGGCCTGGGCATCCTGATGCTGCGCGAGCCCATCGTCTCGCTCATCTACCAGCGGGGCGAGACGCACGCCTCGGACGTCCTGATGATCGCGCAGCCCCTGCTCTTCTTCGCGCTCGGCACTTGGGCCTACTCGATGGTCGACGTGCTTCCGCGCGCCTTCTACGCGCTGCAGGACACGGTGACCCCGGTGAGGATCGCGCTGGCGACGGTGGCCCTCGACACGATCCTCTCGATACTCCTGGTCCGCCCCTTCGGGCTCGGCGGGCTCGCCCTCGCGTTCTCGGTGGCCGCGTTCGTCCAGGTCGGGGCGCTCGTCTGGGCGCTGGACCGGCGCGTGGGACCGGTGTTCGATCGGAGCGTGCTCGAGTTCCTCGCCAGGGCGTTCGTCGCGGCCGCGGCGATGCTCATCTTCCTCGCGTTCGCCCAGCATTGGGTCTCCGGCTGGGCCACGATGCGCTTCGCCGAGAAGCTCCTGCGGGTGGGCACGGTGGTGATAGCGGGCGCCGCGATCTACCTCGGCCTGAGCGCGGCGCTGCACCAGGAGGAGGTGCGCGTCCTCCGCCGGTTCATCCCGATCCAGGGTCCCAGGTAGGCGGGCGCGATGAGGTTCGACATCTTCACGACGCTGCCGGCGATGTTCCAGGGCCCGCTCACCGAGTCCATCCTCAGGCGCGCCGTCGAGCGAGGGCTGCTCAGGATAGAGGTCCACGACCTGCGTGACTGGGCCACCGACAGGCACCGCACGACGGACGACTACCCCTACGGCGGCGGACCGGGGATGGTGATGAAGCCCGAACCGATCTTCGCGGCCGTCGAGGAGGTCGTCGGCCGCACGCCCGAGGAGAGGGAGGGCGTGCCGATAATCCTGATGGACCCGGCGGGCGAGGTGCTCGACCAGAGGCTCGCGGAGGAGCTCGCGCGCTGCCCGAGGCTCGCGATCATCTGCGGGCACTACGAGGGCGTGGACGAGCGCGCGCGGCAGCACCTCGTGACGCGCGAGATCTCGATCGGCGACTACGTGCTGAGCGGCGGAGAGATCGCCGCGATGGTGCTCGTGGACGTCGTCGGGCGGCTCGTGCCCGGCGTCATTGATCAGGCGTCGAAGTCGGAGGAGTCGCACACCTCCGGACTGCTCGAGTACCCCCAGTACACGCGCCCCGCCTCGTTCCGTGGCATGGATGTGCCGGAGGTGCTGCTCAGCGGCAACCACGCGGCGATCGCCCGCTGGAGGCAGGAGCAGGCGCTGAAGCGCACCAGGGAGCGGCGGCCGGACATGGCCGAGAGGTGGCTGCGCGAGCGAGGGGATGAAGGCGCGTAATACCGATCCTGCATGGAGATGGGGGAGTGGCCTTTGGCGGACAGAAATGTCTGCCCTACCGAGTGGTGGTGCATCGGTGGCGCGGACAGGGATGTACGCGGTCCCGGCAGCAGATCGTCCTTTCTGAAATCCGCCGCAAGGATAAGGCATGCCGGGCGAATCACAGCAGCGCGGGCGGCCCATAAGAGACCGGCGAGGGGACCTGTCCCCTCGCCGGTGATGCTGCGTTCTCTACGAAGAACGACTCCCTAGATGGCCTCTATCCGCCGGACCACCTCGTCGATGACCTCGTCCGGGGTGGAAGCGCCGGCGGTGACACCCGCAACCTGGTGCCCCTCGAACCACTCGGGCCTGAGCTCCTCGGGCCACTCGATGTGGTGGGTGTCCACCCCCTCCTCCACGCACAGCTCCGCGAGGTGGCGCGTGTTGGCGGACTCGTGACCGCCGACGACGATCATCACGTCCACCTCCTGCGCCAGGTCTATCACCGCGCTCTGGCGGTCGAGGGTCGGGTCGCAGATCGTGTTGTGTACCTGGAGCTCGCGGAAGTCGTCGGGAAGCAGCGTCACCAGCTCCGCGATGAACTTCTTGAACCGGTAGGCCGGCTGGGTGGTCTGGGAGACGACCGAGATCCGCTTCGGCACGCGCTTCTTCGAGCGCGTCTTCTCGATCAGCCTGGGCAGCAGATCCTTCGCGTCGAGGCTAACGAGCGCCGTCTCCTCCGTCCAGCCCACGATGCCGCGCACCTCCTGATGGTTCGCGTCCCCGAAGACGACCACCTGATGCCCGGCCTCGTACAGGTCCCGCGCGATCTTCTGCACCTTCGTGACTAGCGGACAGGTCGTGTCGACCAGCCTGAGCCCCCTGCGCTCGGCTTCCTCGTAGGACTTCGGGGAGGCGCCGTGCGCCGTGATCGTGACCGTGCCGCCGGACGCTGCCGCCAGGTCGCCAATGACGTGGACGCCCCGCCTGCGCAGGTCCTCCACGACCTGTGGGTTGTGCACCAGCGTGCCCAGTGTGTAGACGCCGTTCGGGTCCTCGCCCATCTCGTCGAACTGCTTCAGGGTTCTGCGGACCCCGAAGCAGAATCCCATCTCTCGCGCGAGCTTTACCTGCATGTTCACCGACCCTTGAGTGCCTGAAAGTCAAGCGTTGATCTACTCTAACATCTGGGGGGCGCGGAGTCAAAGACGCGTCCCCCGAGGCGCCGCCGGGAGCTACCTGCTCTGCCGGAACACCACGCGCTGACCAGCCGGTATCTCGATGGGCTCTCCGGTCCGCGGGTTGCGGCCCTTGCGCGCGGCCCTCTGCGTCACCCGGAAGCTGCCGAACCCCCGGAGCGTCACGCTCTCGCCACGGTCCAGCGACTCCCTGATCGCGTCGAGGGCCTCGTCGAGCACGCGCGAGACCTCCGTCTTCCTCATGTTCGTCCTGTCGGCCACCTGTGCTATTATCTCGCTCTTTCCTGGCATACGAGCCCTCCTTTTCCCGCGCCCCCGTGCGGGATCGCCCTGGCTCCCCGCAGGATGTGTACCAAAACCCCTGACAGGACGCACATTTCGCCCCCGGACGAAACTGGGGGCCGCCTCGGGAGGACAGGTCGGGCGATATGGTGTACATTATTGCAGCGGGACCAAACATACAGAAGGGACACGAGATGCCCCTGACTCCATCCACGTTCTCCATCGTCGCGGCGGACCCCTTCGAGGGGGAGATCGGCGTGGCGGTCCAGAGCAAGTTCCTGGCCGTTGGCTCGGTGGTGCCGTGGGCGAGGGCCGGGGTCGGCGCGATCGCCACACAGTCCTGGGCGAACACGGCCTACGGCCCGCGCGGACTCGACCTCCTCAAGCAGGGGATGAGCCCGCAGGAGGTCGTGGACACGCTCACGAGGGACGACCCCGACGGCGAGACACGCCAGGTCGGGATCGTCGACGCCGCCGGCGACGTCGCGACGTTCACCGGCTCCGAGTGCTTCGAGTGGTCGGGCGGCAAGACGGGGTACAACTTCGCCTGCCAGGGGAACATTCTGGTCAGCGGCGAGGTGCTCGACGCCTTGGGCGACGCCTTCGAAGCCTCGATAGGCGAGGAGCTGGCCGACCGGCTGGTCAAGGCCCTAGAGGCCGCGCAGGAGGCCGGTGGGGACCGAAGGGGACAGCAGTCCGCCGCCCTCCTCGTCGTGAAGGAGGCCGGAGGTTACGGCGGGTTCAACGACAGATACATAGACCTGCGGGTGGACGACCACCCCGAACCGATAGCCGAGCTCAGGCGGCTGCTCGGGCTCCACAAGCTCTACTACCCTAGGGAGGACGAGCTCGTGGTCCCGCTGGAGGGCGAGCCCCTCGAGCGGCTCGTGGCCGACCTGCGCAAGATGGGGTATCTGGAGGATTCAGAGGAGACTCCGGACCTGGAGAGCGTGCAGGCGGGACTGCGCCGCTTCAGCCTGACCGAGAACCTGGAGGAGCGGCTGCGCGACGACGACCAGGCGTACCAGGTGCTGCTCGACTTCGTGCACTCGAAGGCGGAAGGGTAGTGCCGGGCGACGGCACGCTTGCTGCGAGGACGACACCAACTCCGAGGAGATCGCGCAGACGATGAAGCAGAGACTCAGGGCGCTGCTGGCAGCCTCACTGCTCGTTCCGGTCCTGGCCGCGTGCCAGACGGGCGGAGGCGGCTCCGCGCGCACGCACCCGACCGCCACACGCGGCGCCGCGAAGAGCGCCAGCATCCCGCAGGCCCAGCCGACGAGCCCGACCGTCACGATGCGAGCCTCAGCCACATCCACGGCCGCCTCGGTGAGCACGCGGACGGCGCGCCCGTCCGCGACCCCTGCGAACTCGGGCACCAGTAAGACCAGCACCAGCGGGAACGGTATCCCGACGAGCGCTCAAGGCGGCACGATGGCGGTCCCGAAGGTCGTGCAGATGGTCCGCCCCGGCGTCGTCCAGGTCATCTCGCAGTTCGGACAAAACGTGGCCACGGGCTCCGGCTTCTTCTTCGACAACAAGGGACACATACTGACGAACAACCACGTCGTCGCGGGCGCGAGCAGGATCACGGTCGTGACGGCAAACAACAGGATACTGCGCGCGACCCTCGTCGGGCGCGACGAGCTCACGGACGTGGCCGTGCTCAAGGTGAGCGCCAAAGTGCCCCCGCTGAAGCTCGGCAACTCGGACAAGCTTCAGGTCGGGGAGCCGGTCGTGGCAATCGGCAGCGCCCTTGCCCTGCCCGGAGGCCCTACGGTCACCACGGGGGTCGTATCCGCCCTGGAGAGGGTGCAGCAGGAGCCCGGACAGACCCCGCAACAGGCGGGGCCGGTGCTGTACGGCCTGATCCAGACCGACGCCGCAGTGAACCCCGGAAACAGCGGAGGGCCGCTCCTCGACCTCAGGGGCGAGGTGATCGGGATCAACACGCTCGGGCAGCGCAGCACCCAGACGGGCGAGAGCGTGCAGGGCATCAACTTCGCGGTGTCCATCAACACCGCGCGCTCGGTGGCGGACGAGATCATAAGGACCGGGCACGTGGTGTACCCGTTCCTGGGGATCGTGGCACCCCAGTACCTGTACCCGCAGGTGGCGGTCGAGCACAACATCCCGTACACCCCCGGCGAGTATGTGACGGATGTCGTGCCCGGCGGCCCGGCGGACAGGGCCGGGCTGAGGCCGGGGGACATCATCGTCGCGATAAACGGGAAGAAGCTGGACAACGAGAGCAGCTTCGTCCGCATCCTCAGGAGCTTCAAGCCCGGCCAGACGATCACCCTGACGATACAGCGCAACGGACAGAAGAAGCAGATCAAGGTCACGCTCGCTCGCAGACCACCCAACGCCTGAGACACAGGAGGGAGAACATGAGCGCCCAGGAGCTTCACGACCTGCTCGATCGGATAGACTTCGGCGACGGACTCACGCGCGACGAGATCCGCGAGAGGGCGCCGGGCTTGCCGGACTCGGTCTACCTGTACCTGCCCGCCGCGAAGAGGTTCCGGTCGGCGGACGAGGTGCTCAGGAACACCGGGGCGAACGCCCTGGCCCGCGCCGAGGGCGAGGGCGAACCGCCCGACCTGGACATGCCGACGGAGGAAGAGATCGAGGAGGAGGGCGGCCCGGAGGGCTTCGGCCCCAGCCTCACCGGAGCCGACCGAACCACCATCGGGCACGGCGACCTGCCCGGCCCGGAGGACGACCTCGCGGGCAACAGCATCGAGACCAGCGAGGGCAGAGGCATACCCGACGAGAACGAGTAGAAGGGAGGGGCCCCGCTTGACCAGGATGACCGGAGGCGAGGCAATCGTCCGGGCGCTCGCCGACTCCGGCATACGCACCGTGTTCGGCATCCCGGGCGTCCACAACCTCGCCATCTACGACGCCCTCGCGGAGGAAGACCGCATCCGGCACGTCCTCGCCCGTCACGAGCAGGGAGCGGCGTTCATGGCCGACGGCTACGCGCGCGCGACCGGAGGGATAGGCGTCGTGCTCACGACCAGCGGCCCGGGCGCGCTGAACGCGATCACCCCGCTCGCGACCGCCTACGCCGACTTCTCGCCCGTGCTGTGCATCAGCAGCCAGATCGAGAGCCGATACGTGCACGACGGCCCCTCGCCCTTCCGCGGCATACTCCACGAGATGAAGGACCAGCTCGGCGCGATGTCCACAGCAACCGGATGGGCGAGCCGCGTCAAGACGGCCGCCGAGATCCCCGGTGCCATGAGGGCCGCGCTCACACACCTCCACGGCCACCGCCCGACCCCCGCGTACATCGAGGTGCCGTTCGACCTGCTCTCGCAGGAGGTGCACTACCCCGAGGTCACGCGGCCAGTCCACCCGCCCGTCAGGATGGATAGCGCCGAGCTCGAGCGAATGGTGGCGATCCTGCGCGAGGCGCGCAGGCCGCTCGTCGTGGCGGGCAGCGCGGTGGTGCGGGCCGGAGCCTCCCATGCACTCGTCAGGCTGGCGGAGACGCTCGGCGCTCCGGTCGTGACCGACGCCCTCTCGAAGGGAGTCATCCCCGAGGACCACCCGCTCTCCATAGGCAGGCTGTGGCGGCAGAGCGCATCTGAGGTGGACGCGCTCGTCCGGGAGAGCGACGTCGTCCTGATCGTTGGAAACATCCTGCGCGGGGACGAGACGGCCGGCTGGACGATGCCCCTCGAGGGCAGGATACTCCAGATAGACCCCAGCACCGACCAGATCGGGCTGGAGTACCCGGTCGAGCTGGGCGTCGTCGGAAGCCCCGACCTGGCACTCGAGGCGCTGCTCTCGGCGCTGGAGGGCCACAGACCCACCGACGGGCGGGCGGAGGATTCGAGGCGCGCGAAGGAGGCGGCGCTGGCCCGCATGCGCGAGTCGCAGGGAGCGCAGACGGCGTACCTGGACGCGATCAGGAGGGCCGTGCCTCCCGAGGGCATCCTGTGCTGCGACATGACGCTGATGGCGTATCTGGCGGAGGCATACTACCCCGCGCTCGCGCCGCGGACGTTCGTGTGCCCCTCCGGGTTCGGCACCCTCGGATTCGCGCTGCCGGAGGCGCTGGGCGCGAAGGTGGGCAGGCCGGAGACGCCCGTGGTCGCGCTGTGCGGCGAGGGCGGGCTCCAGTTCACGCTGCAGGAGCTGGCGACCGCCTCGCAGTTCGGGATCGCCGTCTCGATCGTACTGTTCAACGACCACACGTACTCGGCGGTCAAGCGGGCGCAGCGCAGACAGTACGAGCGACGGTACATCGCGGTCGACCTGAAGGATCCGGACTTCTGCAGGCTGGCCGGCGCCTACGACCTCGGCTACGAGTGCGCCGACAGCCCGGACAGGCTCGAGGACGCGCTCCGAAGCTCCATGGATCGGGACACGGCGACGCTCATCGAGGTGCCGCTGCAGATCGAGAGCTGGTAGGGGCCGTGCGGGGCGAGGCGGGGACGACTCGACCGGCGTGGCTGCTGCTCGAGAGCGTGGCTGTGAGCATCGCCGCGCTCATCTGCGGCTTTCTCATGCGCGGCTGGCTCACGAGCCTGGCGCGCAGCATCTCCGCGGGCTCGGGCGATCCCGTCGCGCGGCTCGCCGCCTGGTACGGAGGGCACTCGGAGAACCCGGTGATCGTAGCGCTCGGACTCGCTGTGGTGGCCCCGGCGATGTACGCGGCAGTTCGGGCGCTGCTCGCGCGAAGGCGCGGGACCGGGGCGTAAAAGGATGTGATGTGAGGGGAAACTCCCGTTTCCCCTCACCCTCCCCTTCCTTGTTGGTATTTATTAGTGAGGGAGGAGTCATAAGGGGAACCTCACAGTTCCCCTTATCCCCTTATATCGTTACCATATCCGGTCAGGAGACCGAGGGCGGAAATCCGGCGGCCTGAGGGCAAAGAGAAACCCCAGGCAAAACCTGGGGTTTCTGGAGCGAGGGACGAGATTCGAACTCGCGACCCCTTCCTTGGCAAGGAAGTGTTCTACCACTGAACTACCCCCGCGTACGGAGCGGGCAACGGGATTCGAACCCGTGCCAGGTGCTTGGGAAGCACCTATGATACCCCTTCACCATGCCCGCCTGGTGCCTCCCAGGGCCTCTGCCCTGTCAGCAAAAAGATTATAGATAGGTCCCGTGCCGGGTGTCAAGGGTCGCCGCGCGAAAGCGCCGGACGCTCGCGCCGCGCATGGCATCCGGATCGCCCATCCCGTACAATCGTGTTATGTCCTCAATACTCATCGTGGCCACGGCCGACAACCACCTGGGCCGCTACCACGCTCGCATGAGCCCGGCACGCCTCGAGATGCGGAGGGAGCGGCTGCGCGAGGGGTTCGAGCGCGCGGCGACCTACGCCGCGGAGCACCGCGCCGACCTCTTCCTGCACGGCGGCGACCTGTTCGACACCCCGAGCCCCAGCAACGCCGACCTCGACTTCGTGGCATCCTGCCTCAGGCGCCTCAGGGACGCCGGCACGCGCGTGTTCGCCGTGGGGGGCAACCACGACACCCCCTCCGGCAGGACCGTGCAAGGGGGGATCGCGCCGCTCGAGCCCCTCGCTGAGCTGGACGGGCTCACGTACTTCGGCTCGGACGAGCTCGAGAAGGTGAGGCTCGAGCTCGGGGGTAGGTCGGTGTGCGTGGGGGGCCTGACGCCCTTCCCGGGGCACGGAGGGCGGGACCCGCTCGACGCGCTCGCGAGCGGCGGCGAGGACGTGGAGGTGTTCGTGACCCACGGCTGCATCGAGGGTCACGGGATCACGGGCGGCAGAGACCCCGTGCTGCTCAAGCGCATGGCCGCAGCGCTGCCCAACCTTCGGCTGGTGATCGCCGGGCACGATCACGGCTACGCGGTCGAGCGCGCCGGGAGCGCGCGGCTCGTGGCTCCGGGGGCGACTGAGCAGATGACGTTCGGCGAGATCGGCAACGCGCCGGGGTTCGCGGTGATCCGCCTCGGCGACGGCGAGGTGCGGGTGCGGCACGAGCGCACGGCCGCGCAGCCCCGTGAGGTGCTGACCCTGACCTCGACCTCCTCGGACGGAGACCTCGGCCCCGGCGCGCTGGAGCTGATCGAGCGGGCGGCCTCGCCCGACGCGATGCTGAAGCTGTACCTGGCCGGGCCGGTGAGCCGCGAGGAGTACCGCGAGCTCGAGATACCGGCCATCCTCGCGTTCGGGCAGGAGCGCTGCTTCCACTTCGAGCTCGACGTCTCGCAGCTCTACATACGGGACGAGTTCGCGAGCGAGGTCGCGCGGGGCGTGCGCATCTCGCAGCAGGACGAGATCCGGACGGTCACCGAGGAGATGATCGCCGCGGCGAGCGCCGACCAGGAGCGCTCCTGGCTGGCCGCGGCGAGGGACGCGATACTGGAGCGGTACGCGTGATAACCCTCGACCGTCTGGAGGTCACGAACTTCAAGTCCGTCCGCGGGCTCTCGCTCGCCTTCCCGAAGAAGGGCGCGATCCTCGTCGAGGGTCGGAACGAGTCGGGCAAGAGCACCCTCTTCGAGGCGATCTACTTCGGCCTCTACGGCTCTCCACTGATCAGCGAGGACAACCGGCGCTCGCTCGAGAGCCTGATCAGCTACGGCGAGGACGCCGCGTCTGTGCGCCTGAGCCTCCGGAGCGGCGACCGCCACCTGACGATATCGCGCGCCGCGCGCCGCAACCGCCCCTCCACGGCCTCTCTCGAGATCGCCACCCCCACGGGCGAGACCGAGAGGGTGAGCGGCGTGCGGGCCGTGAACGCCCGCGTGATCGAGGAGCTGGGGGGGCTGGACGGGGATGCGCTGCTGAACTCGTGCTTCGTCGAACAGAAGAAGCTCTCGAAGCTCGAGGACCTCGACGCGAAGGAGCGCCGTGCCTCACTGCTCAAGATACTCAACCTGGAGAAGATCTCGAGCCTCGAGGAGGAGTTCCGGCCCCGGCCCTCTGACGAGCGCAGGCTCGACAGGGCGGAGAAGGCGGTCCGGCTCGTGGAGGTCTCGCGGCGGGCCGAGGAGCTGGAGACGGAGGTGAGGGCGCGCCGAGAGAGCGCGGCCCACGAGCGCGAGCTCGAGCTCAGGAGCCGCCTCGCGGAGGCGCGGCGAAGGCTGGCAGAGGCCGGACGGCGCGGCTCGGCCCTTCGGGAGCTGCACGCCCTTGAGGCGAAGCGGGCGCAGCAGGAGCTGCTGGCCCAACACGTGCCAGAGCAGGCGCAGGGCCGCTCGTTCCCGACCTCCGGGCTGCTGCTCTCAGCCGCGCTCGGCCTCGCCGGCGTCGGAGCGCTCTCCCTCGGAGCCGCCCTCGTGGGAGCGGCCCTGATAGTCCTCGCGGCGCTCGCCGCGCTCCTCATCGTGGCGAGGAGACCATCTCCCCTGCACATCTCCCCGGCCGACACGACCTCGTGCGACACAGACGACGGGCTCGACTCCGAGATCGCCGGGATCCGTGCGCGGCTAGGAATCGCACCCGGCGCCGACCTCGAGGAGGAGTGGCGCTCGGCCGTGCGCGAGGAGGGCTCGGCGGGCCGCGAGGTCGAGCACATCGAGCGCGAGCTCGAGAGACCCGAGCCACAGGGCCTCAGCCTCGACGGGGAGGACTCGCCTGAGCGCCGCCTGTTCGAGCTGCACGCCGAGGCCCGACACCTGTCGCGCGAGCTGGGGGTCGAGGCGACCGGGCTCGACGCGGAGGAGTGCGCGCGCGAGTACGAGGCCGCGAGGCGGGAAGCGGAGATCAAGCAGCGCGCGAGCGTGATCCTCGCCGAGACCCGCCGGCGGGTCGTGGAGCGCGTGCTGCCCGAGACCGAGCGGAACATGAAGCTCCTGCTGCCCGTGCTGACGGCCGGGCGGTACCACGACGCCCGCATGACCGAGGACTACCGCATCAGCGTGTGGGACGTCGAGGCGAGGAGGTACGTCGCGAAGAACGTGTTCTCCGGGGGCACGCAGGACCAGTTCAGCCTCGCGCTTCGCCTGGCGTTCGCGATAGCGAGCCTGCCCCAGGAGCTCGGCACGTCGCCCGGTTTCATCTTCATGGACGAGCCACTGAGCTCGTTCGACGACGAGCGGGCCCAGGCCCTCGTCGAGCTGATCACACGGGGCGAGCTGGCACAGATCTTCCCGCAGATATGCGTCATATCGCACAACCGCTCGTTCGACCCCAACGCGTTCCCGTACGTGGTGCACATGGAGGGCGGGTGCGTGCGGTACACTAATCTGCAGCAGGCCCGGCGCGCCGAGTAGCTGGCCCGAATAGTGCTTGACGAGCAAGGGGACCGAGGAGGGCCGATGCGAGACACGGCTTTGTACACGTTCCTGGTCGGCTGCCTGCTCGCGGTGAGCATCGTCGCCGCGTGCGGTTTCTTCGGCGTGGACGGCACCCGGCAGAGGACCGCGGCCGGCCCCACGATCGTGGTCGTCCGGCACACGGGACCGGCGCCCACGCTCTCGCCCACCGCTGTGCCAACCCATAGCACGGTCTCCATAGCGGGGGTGGGGGGCTCGTCCTCCGCGCCATCCCCTGCAGCTGCCCCTGCTCATCAACCCACCACGTCGCCCAGCCAGCCTGCTCAGGCATCCAGCGGCGCAGCGCCCTCGGTGGCAGAGGCGGACGGCGCGGTGCGCGACTGGTTCAAGGGCGTCGCGGACAACTCCCCACGACAGATGGAGGCCGTGACCTCCGGCAGGGCGAGGCAGCAGACGGATGACCTCATCAACTCCGCGAAGAAGAGCGCCGAGCAGAACGGCACGACGCTCACCATGCAGGTGCCGTCGCTCACCACCAGCGTGGGGCAGGCGTCCGGCGACGAGCGCACAGTCACCGCGACCTACGAAGTGGACGTGTACGCCGATCTCGGCATCACGACAGTGAAGGCACGCGAGATGCGTGGTACCGCTGTCTTCCACGTCGCCCGTCTTCCGGAGGGCGTGAGGATCGTCCTCATAGAGGGAGACATAGCGAACGCGTCGTCGTAGGAGCCGCGGGTGTCCAACGTAGAGAGCCAGAAGGGTCACGACATCATCACTCGGGGGCTGACCAAACGGTTCGACGGGCACAAGGCGGTCGACGACGTCACGCTGTCCGTCCCGACCGGCACGATATTCGGCTTCATCGGACCCTCGGGCTCCGGCAAGACGGTCACGATCCGCATGCTCACCGGCGTCTATCTGCCCAGCTCGGGCTCCGTGACGGTGCTCGGCGAGACGCCCTCCCGGATGCCCCGCAAGGTGCGCGAGCAGATCGGCTACCTGCCCCAGAGCTTCTCCCTATTCCCGAACCTGAGTGCGCTCGAGAACATGCGGTTCGTGTCCTCCCTCTACGGAGTCGGGCCGCTGAAGCGCAGACGGCGGATCAGGGAGACGCTGCAGCTCGTCGGCCTGTGGGACTCGCGCAGGAAGCTCGCGAGCCAGCTCTCGGGGGGCATGCAGCGGCGCCTCGAGCTGGCCACGGCCCTCGCTCACCAACCCAGGCTGATCTTCCTCGACGAGCCCACCGCCGGGGTGGACCCGATCCTGCGCGAGCAGTTCTGGCAGCGATTCCGTGAGCTCAGTGCCGAGGGCAGGACCCTCTTCGTGACGACCCAGTACGTCACCGAGGCCGAGTACTGCGACCGCGTCGCCCTGATATCGGACGGGAGGATCGTGGCGAACGACACACCGGCGGCCCTGCGCAAGCTCGCGCTCGGCGGGGACGCAGTGGACGTCGTCGCGGGCGGGCTCTCGCCCGACACGGTCGAGGCCCTGCAGAAGATGTCGGGGGTGAGGGAGGTCGAGGCGAAGGGCTTCGAGCAGCTCCGGATCGTCGTCGAGAGCGCTGGCTCCATCATCCCGGCGCTGATCAACACCGTTCAGTCGCACGGCGGCGAGGTCAGGTCCGTGGACGAGTACCAGCCGAACTTCGACGAGGTGTTCGTGCGGCTCGTCGAGCGCAGCCGGGGCGCCGACGAGACGGTGAGCGGCGGGGCAGAGCGGCGTTGAGCGAGCTCACGGAGCCGCGAGGTCCCGAAGCCCTCCCGGGTGATACAGTCCCGGGAAAGCCTGATGCATCAGCACCGCCATCCCCGCGAGCTCGAGGAGCGCGACGGCGACCGCCACGGTGCCGGGTCGCGCGAGCGAGGCCGGATCCTCGAACCGGTTGTCCCAGCGGCACAGCAGGACGGCGAACGTCAGGTTCGCGGTCGCCAGCAGCCACAGCGCGGAGGCGGTGGTGAGCACAGCGACCGGCAGCGCGGCCGGGCCGAGACCCAGCGCGACCACACCCCACAGGGGCGCGAGGCAGGCGAGCAGCACGGCGAGCGCGCGGTAACCGGGCAGGAGCGGTCGGGGATCGGGCCGGCGCCACAGGAGCGAGTTGATCGCGGGAAGCACGTAGGCCGCCACCGCCGCCCCCGCCAGTAGTCCGGTCGCGAGACGAACCAGGTTGTTCGGCTCATAGGCCGGAGTATAGCCGAGATCCGCGACGAACGAGTCGAGGCCGTCGGCGACCATGACGCCGACCATCAGCGCGAGCGCGAGGCCGACGCGCAGGGGCGGGAAGCCGTCGCCCCTCCCGCGGCCACTCACCCAGGCCCACGCGACCGTCAGGAACGCACCGCAGTACAGGCCGGTGTTGCGCGCGCACACGACGCTCTGATGGCCATCGAGGAAGAACGAGTGAGTGGTGTCCGGGTGCACATCTATGCCAGACTGGAGGAGCCTGAGCGCACCGATGATCTGGCCCCCCCACACCTCGCCGAGCGCGAGGATCAGTGCCAGCGTCGCGAGGGCCAGCCCGAGCGGCACGGCCCACCGGGGCACAGCGCTCGGAACCCGAACATGGCTAGCCTGTCCCCGTACCCTCATCGCGCACCATCCGCCTCGCCTGCTCCCACTCCTCCGGAGTGTTCATGTTGAAGAACGAGCGCAGGTCCGGATCTAACCGGCGACACTCGTCGGAGTCAATATAGCGCACGCGGGCGCGGTCGAACCATCCGACGATCCGATACCTGCCCTCACGCAGCTTCTCCTCCATCCATGGCACGCACCGCCTGGCGTAGATCGCGTGCATCGGCTCCGGCTCGTCGAGGCGGGGAACGAGCGCATCGTAGTCCCGCGGGAGCGAGGCCATGTGCTCGAGCAGGGGGACGCTCAGGAACGGCATGTCGCAGGCGACGGCGAGCGCATACTCGTTGCCCGACGCCCTAAGGCCTGAGTAGATGCCGCCCAGGGACCCGGCGTTGGGGAACTCGTCGGGCACGACGGGAAGGCCGAGGAACGAGTACGGCTCGGGGTCCGAGCCCACGAGGAGGATCTCGTCGGCTACCCGGCGCAGCCGCTCCACCTCCAGCTCGATCACAGTCGGCCCTCCCTCGACGAGACTCATCAGCGCCTTGTTCCGCCCCATCCGGGCCGAGCGCCCCCCGGCGAGCAGCAGCGCGGTTAGGCGCGTCACCCGAGCACCTCCCGGGCCACGTCCTCGAGCGCCCGCCGCGCCGGGCCGCCTGCCCCCGCCCGATCGAGGCTCTCCACTGCTCTGCTCACGTGCGCCCGCGCCCTCTCGTGTCCCTCCTCCGGTATGCCCAGCGAGGTCATCAGCTCCCTCACCCACGTCGCGTCCTCCTCCTTCACCTCCTCGGAGGCGTAGACCCGCGTCAGTCGTGCGGCCTGGCCGCCGGAGGCGAGCTCGAGGGCTCGCACCGCGGGATAGCCCTTCTTTCGGCCGTAGATGTCCTCCATCTCCCGCTTGCCCGTGGTCGCCTCGTCCTGCCACACTCCGCGCAGGTCGTCGCGGATCTGATAGGCCAGCCCGAGCTGCTCCCCGAAGTCGCGGAACGCCCGAAGCGACCCGGGATCTCTCCCCGCGACGAGTGCCCCGAGGTAGCACGAGAGTCCCATCAGTGCCCCGGTCTTGCGCGCGATCATCGCCAGGTACTCCTCGAGCGACACCGAGGCCCGCCGCTCGAACGACAGGTCCATGTGCTGTCCCTCCCAAATCCGGAGCGAGACCAGGTCGAGCTCCCGAACGGAGCTCAGCACGGTCTCGGCCGTCAGCCCCTCCTCTGCCAGCCTCTCGAGCGCCAGGTGCGCGGCGGCGAACAGACCGTCGCCGCTGTTGATCGCGAGTGGCACTCCCACGAGCTTCCAGACGGAGGGGCGGTGGCGGCGCTGAGGGCTGTTGTCCTGTATGTCGTCGTGCACGAGGGTGAAGTTGTGCAGCAGCTCGACGGCGGCTGCTGCCGGTACCGCCGCCCGCGCGTCCCCTCCCGCCGCCTCGCACGCGAGCAGGCACAGCCTCGGACGGAGCATCGTCGCGGCCCCCGGGCTCGTGGGCCGGAACCGCTCGTCCATCCAGCCCAGGGCGTAGCGCATAGAAGCGTAGAAGTGGTCGGGCGCGCCCGCCGCAGGCGACACCGCCCGGCCCATCTCGACGCGCACGAGGCTCAGATATTCCTCTGCCTGACCCATCTTCTAATTGTGCTCCCGGCTGCCGGATCCGACAAGGACCCGTGCCGGTCGGGCGCGCGATGGGTCAGTCCTGCCCCGTGGGGCTGGGCGTGACGGTGGGTTTGAGCTGGGGGGGCACCACCTGCACCTTCTTCGGGAACACCGTCACTCCATCCACCGGGTTGCCGTGGCGATCCACGGCCTGCACTGTGAGGGAGGCGGGCTGCCCCGGCTGGAGCTCACCCTGCTGCACGATCGCCACCACGTGGTCCACCTTCGCGATCGCCTGCTTGGAGCCGCTCACGGTGACCTCGCTCGGCGCGACTTTCGGACGCGCCCTCGTGAGTGTCTTCGGCTGCCCGGGCGCGGGCTCCACCGTCACCGGGATCTTCTTCCCGCGGGTGCGCTCGAGCGTGAGGCGCACCTGCGAGGGGTACACCGAGAGCACCTGCGCGTTCTTCACGCCCTGTACCTGCACCGGCACCCACGTGACACCGGCGTGAGCCCCGGCGAGGTCGACGAAGGCCACGGGCTGCTGAGCGTCGGCACTGTAGTCCTGCACGCGGATCGAGACGGTCGGCGCCTCGCCCACGAGCGTGAGGTTGTCCGGCAGGTTGCGCAGCTCGACGTTCACCGAGGGATACACCGTGGGGCTGGTGGTGGAGCTCACGTACAGCCACAGGAGGATCGAGATGAGCAGCGCGATGCCCGCGCGCGGGAGCCTCGACATCCCCCTCCGGCCCGCGCGCTGGCCGAACCATGTACCGGTGCTCGTGGTGCGCTTCCTGGCCTCGGTCCTCACGCTAGCCTCGAACGGTCCTCTCTAGTCTCGAGATATGGTAACAGCGCGGCGAGCCGTGATACAACGGCGAAGCCGCGTCGCACTAACGTATCAAGATACGAGCGCGGCCGACAGCAGCCGCCGGAGCCTCTCCTCCGAGAAGTTGCTCACGAGCCTGCCGTTCTGCGCTATCGAGACCGTGCCGGTCTCCTCGCTCACGATAATGACGAGCGCGTCGGAGGTCTCGGCGAGTCCCAGCGCCGCCCGGTGCCTGGTGCCGCGGCTGTCCACCGCGCGTAGGTTGTCGCTCAGCGGCAGGACGCAGCCCGCGGCGGCGAGCCTTCCCCGGCTTATGATCACCGCGCCGTCGTGCAGAGGTCCCCCGGGGGTGAACACGCTCTCCAGCAGGCCGGGAGCCACGTCGGCGTCCACACGCGTCCCGGTGTCCATCACGTCCTCCAGACCGGTCTCGCGCTCGATGACGATCAGCGCCCCAATCCTGCGGTAAGCCAGGTCGAACACCGCCCGGCACAGCGACTCGGTGAGCTCGTCCTTCTCCTCGAGGTCGCCGTGCGAGTACAGCGTCTGGAGGCTGGTCGAGGTGCCCAGCTTCTCGAGCGCCCGCCTCAGCTCCGGCTGGAACACGATGGGTATCGCCACGATAAAGCCGGGAAGGATCGCCTGCTGTATCAGGAAGTTCAGCGCCTGGAGGCGGACCGAGCTCAACTGGAAGAACGCCCCGAGCCCGACGGCGAGCACGAGCACGATCACGAGCCCGCGCACCACCGGCACAGCCCTCGTGCCGCCGATGACGCCAAGGAGCCAGTAGAACACGGCGGCCACGCACAAGATGTCCACGACGGCGATGAAGGGGTTGGCCTGAGTCAGCTGGCTGATCAACTGTCCCACCGCGCGAAGGCTCCTGCTCTACGTGCGCAAGTATATCACCTGACAGGCCACGGCCGTTGGCTCCGGAGCCGCCCGGGGGGAGCGCCCGGGAGGGCTTCCGACGTTTCTAACCGGTTTCCAACCCAACGCGGCCGGAGCCCGATATACAATGTGCGCGAGCCACGGCGGTGCGAACGTTGCAGCAAGGAGGCGGAAGAGGTGATGTCGGCGAGACGGACTTCGGGGATGGACCGGCGAGGGTTCCTGCGCGCCTCCGCGATCGCGGCCGGGAGCGTCGTGCTGGCCGCGTGCGGTGGAGCGAAAGCGCCGGTCACTTCCTCCTCCACACAGCCCCCCGGCTCACGAAGTACCCGGCCGGCAGGCAACCCGCGGCCGACGCAGGCGGGCGGGGCCGCCTCCCAACCGACCCCGAGTGCCTCCGCCCCGACGCCCGAGCCCACCATCGCCACCGACATCAGGTACTCGCAGGGGCTGTCGTACAAGGGCAAGTACAAGGA
>CADDYR010000020.1 GCA_902810765.1 Chloroflexota bacterium | reverse complement strand
CCTGCCCTCGGTCGGGTCGTACATCCTCGTCAGAAGCTTGACGAGCGTCGTCTTGCCAGCTCCGTTCTCGCCCACGAGCGCGACGATCGAGCCCGCGGGCAGGCTAAGGCTCACCTCCCTGAGCCCCCAGACCTCGGTCCCCGGATACCGGAAAGAGACGCCCTCCAGGTCTATCCCCCGCGTGAGCCGCTCGGGCACGGGAGCACGCGCGGACGCAGGGAGTACCGGGAGGGTCCGGCGGGCGTAGTCCTCGAGCCAGACGAGCCTCGCGACCGAGCGCACCGTGTTCAGCACCCAGCCAAGGAGATACGTGAAGTTGGCGATGTAGCCGTGCACCTGAGAGGCGAGCCCGAGCGTGAGCAGCACGTCGCCGGGGGTAGCCCTTCCCGAGACCGCGAGCCACACGACGAACCCCACCGCGCCTCCGTACCCGAGGGCGAACACCAGCCACGCGAGCGCGTCGAGGAGGGCGGCCCTAGTCCCCGCAAGCGTCCTCTCCCGGCTCACCCCTCGCCAGAGCCTGTCGTAGCGGTCGACGAGCTCGCGCTCGAGGCCGAACACCCTCAGCTCCTTGCCGGCCTCCGGCTCGGTCGCGAGCTCGAACAGGTACGATGCCTGTCTGAACCGCTCCGCGGTGGCCTCGTTCGCCTCCTGCCTCAGCCTCTGACCCACCCTGCTGGTCAGCAGGAAGGCCGCTCCGAGCGCGGGCAGGAGGAGCAGCAGGGGATGCACCCGCGCCAGCAGCACGGCGGTCAGTACCATCCCCAGCGCCCCGGCACCGAGGTTCATGAGCGAGCTCAGCGCCTGGGAGAGCATCGCCCTGTCCTGCCTCAGGAGCACCATGTAGTCCTGGTATCGAGGGTGCTCGTAGTGCTCGATTCCCGGTATGCCGAGCGCAAGCCTCGCGAGCCTCTCGTCTATGAGCAGTCCCGTGCGCTCCTGCAGCTCCTGGCTCGCGTTGGCCCCGAGCGTGCCGACGAACGCGACGAGGGTGAGGGTCAGGGCCGCGGCCGCCGCAGCCAGGACCGACTCCTCAAGGTCGCGCGCGAGGGCGGAGTCGGCGATCAGCTTGAACCAGAACGGCACGAGGGTGTATGCCACCGCAGTCACCGCGTATGCCCCAATCACGCGCAGCGCCGCAGCACGATCCGCCTGGAACGCCATCCGGACCACTAGCCAGACGGCGCGCAGCGTCTTACCCATCCCCCACATCCTCCAGGAACCTCGCCGCCTGCAGTCGGAACAGTCGCGCGTACAGCCCATTCGCCTCCAACAGCTCCTCGTGGCCGCCGCTCTCGACCACCCTGCCCGACTCGAACACGTAGATCAGCTCCGCCCTCCGGACGGTGGAGAAGCGGTGGGAGATGAGCACCGTCGTCAGCCCCTTCGTCAGTTCAAGGAACCGCTCGAACATCTCCGCCTCGGCGCGCACGTCGAGGCTCGCCGTCGGCTCGTCGAGCACGAGCACCCTCGCCCCCGCCTCGACCGCGAAGAGGGCACGCGCCAGCGCCACCCTCTGCCACTGCCCCCCAGAGAGGTCCACGCCATCCGAGTACCGGCGCGAGAGCGGGGTATCCCACCTCCGAGGCAGCGACCGGATCAGCTCGCTCGCGCCGGCCCGCTCCGCTGCCCTCCCGAGCGCCCGCTCATCGGAGACCCTCTCGATCGCCCCGAAGCCCACGTTCTCCCTGGCCGTGAGCTCGTAGCGCACGAAGTCCTGGAAGATCACCGCGACCTGCCGCCGCCAGCCACGCGGGTCGAGCGACCCCAGATCTACCCCATCCACCGTGATCCTGCCCCGGTCGGGCTCGTACATCCTCGTAAGCAGCTTTACGAGCGTCGTCTTCCCCGCTCCGTTCGCGCCCACTATCGCGACGGATCTGCCCGCCGGGATCTCGAGGTCGAGACCCCGGTACACCTTGGTGCCGCCATGGGGGTAGCGAAAGTACACGTCCTCGAAGCGGATGGAGCCCCGGGGCATCCCCTCGGTGGACGTTCCCAGGGGCGCAGGCTCCCGCGTCGCGGCCTCGAGGTCGCGCACCGCGGGCACGACGGCAGAGCCGTAGTCCAGCCACAGCTCCGGCAGGTTGATGCTGAACAGGTAGCGCACGAGCGTCGCCACCGACTGAAGCGTGACGGTGAGCGCGGTAAGCCCGATCACGCCGCTCGCCGCGTCCCTGCCCACGAGCGCGAGGGAGGCGAGCACGGACGCGAGCACGACCGCGAGCGCCCAGGGAGCCGACGACCTCGTCTTCCGGTGTCGCTCCTCCCATACCGAGCGCATCGAGCCCAGCCAGCTGGTACGGAAGCGCTCCACCAGCCACTCCGCGAGTCCGAACACCCTCGTCTCCTTCGCCACCGTGGGCACAAGCGCGAGGTCCAGGTAGTACTCGGCGCGCCTGAGCGAGGGAGCCGAGTACGTCATCGCCTCGGCCGCCTCGAGCACCTGGCGACGGATGCGGGTGCGCACGGCCACTAGCAGGAGCACGAGGCCGAGCGCGAGCCACCAGCGGTAGTAGACCCATATGAGCGCGGTGGACGCCGCCGACTGGAACACCTTCAGCAGGAGGTTGTCGAGCCCGAGCACCGCGAGGTCCGCAGTGTATGGCCCGGTGATCGCCGACCTCACGCGCGTTACGAGGTTCTGCAACGCCGGGTCCTCGAGGTGACGGGTGCCGACGGGACCGAGGCTCGCCCTCATCGCGCGGCCCCTGAGCGTCCCGCCCATCCGCCTGCCGAGCGCGCCTATCAGCTCATCGTGCAGCGGCTCCATCGCCTGCATCACCCAGAACAGGGCGAGGAGCGCGACGAGCGAGCCTATCAGGCGTGCTCCCGCTGCCGAGGCGAGGCCGGAGCGCAGCGCCCCGGGCACGGAGCCCACTACCACGCCCGAGGCCACCGTGAACCCCATGCCGAGCGCGATGCTCAGCGCGGCCAGCAGCACGAGGAGCACGGCAAAGGGTGGGCTCATTCTGAGCAGCGCCAGGGCGAACTCCAGACGGGCGTCCGATTTGAGCTTCGGAAGCCTCATCTAGCCCTTCTCCGGGGGCGCGCCGTGCACGCCTATGGGCCTCAGCCCGTCGCGTGCGAGCACCACCTCGAACCTCGCGCTGTCCGTGACGCTCTCGTACCTGGCGACGATGGCGGGCTCTCCCTCGGCCTCCACCTCGTAGCCTGGTATCTCGCGCATCCTCGGATGCTCCCTCCAGAAGCGCAGCATCTCCGGAAGGGTGGAGGCGCGGTTGTACGGGTCCAGGTTCAGGTACCACTTACAATCCACGCACACAGCGTGCGAAGCAGCACCGCCCCAGGCGTCCTCGGACACCATCGTGCCCGGCCGCCACGGGAGGCGGCGTCCGCAGCCCCAGCAGCGTACGCCGCCCTCATCGAGCGCGGCACGGTAGGACTCGTCCATCCTCGCCAGGACGCGCGAGAACGCGGGCCTGAAGCTCTTGATGTCCCGGAACAGCTCGGGCGAGGTGACATGCACGACGTTCACGCACAGGGGGGAGGAGCAGCCGGGGCAGCGCAGGGTGAGCTCGGTGGGGCTGAGCTTCCCAAGCAGACGACGCGCTCCGCACGTCGGGCACCAGATGCGCGTCTCGCGCCAGGCCACGTCGTGCGGCTCCACAAGGCCGTACGAGATGGCCTCCGTCCTGAGCTCAGTGGTCAGCAATCGCTGAAGGAGCTCCCGGCCACGACTGAGCCTCATCGAGAGCGCGCTCTGACTCAGGCCGAGCCGCTCCGCCAGCTCGACCTGTGGGGTCTCGCACACGTACCGTCCAACGAGTAGTTCTCGGGTGCTCTCTGGCAGCATTCCCAGCGCTCTGTCCAGGAGCGCCACCAGCTCCTCCCTCTCCAGATCCAGCTCAGGACTGAGCGATCCGACCTGCGACTCGAGCTCCCCCGCGGTCGCCAGCGCGGGCCCCCTGTGGCGGCTCCGCCTCCAGCGCAGGCAGACGTTGCGCGCTATGGCCGAGAGCCACGGCCACGGGTCGCTCGGGTCGCGCAGCTTGTGAGCGTTGCGCCAAGCCTCGATCAACACCTCTTGCGCGAGATCCTCGGCCACGTCCTGGTCGCGCGCAAGCCAGGCGCACAACCTGACGAGGCGCGCCCGCTGGTCGGACAGCGCGAGCTCCAGTTCCGGCGGCACGCTCAGCACGACCGGGCGCTCCCTGGGCCTCGCTCGGACGTTACCGGGTGACACCTCGTTCTCGCCCACCGCTCCAGCCCCGCATCGCTCCTTTGCTCAGGAACGTTCTTGGGGACCATGGCCTCGAGCACCAACCGGGCACGAACGTCCGGAGGAAGCAGATCGAGGACCAGGCCCAGGAGGTCGGCGAGCTGGCGGTCGCTCAGCTCCGTCCGCGCGAGCTCGACCAACAGAGCGCGAGCGCCGGATCGGTCGTCCATATCCTCCTCCTGCCGTTCATCCCCTATATAGATAACATCGCTCCCCACGCGACAAACTTCACGCAGCTTTCCGCAGAATTCTCACGCTTCTCTCACGGCAGCGACCACGATCCTCACGCGTCCCTCACCGCTTCCGGACTATTGTATCGGCATCGGGTCGAGCTGCCCGGACAGGAGGCGGACGGTGTCACACACTTTGGAGCGAGAGGAGCAGGACTCGATCGTAGTGGAGGGCTCGCTCGACGGCATGCTGAACGGGCTGCCGCTGAGGGGCGGCTTCCACGGATTCTTCGACGCTCCCACCAACATCCTTGGTGGCCTGGTGTTCATGGAGGACATCCCCGAGCTGGAGAGCGCGCTGCTCGCCAGCAGCTGTACGTCCGCCTACTCGAGCGTGTGCTGCGTGTTCTCGAGAGCCACGAACGGGGCGGCCAACCTGATCAGCATTATGGGGGCGCCGTTCGACGTGGACATAGAGTACCACATGGTGGACACCATGGGTGCGCTCGTGGGCCGAGTGCATCAGACTTCCGAGCTCAGCATGGCGGCTCCGGGGCGCGGTGACATCAGGGTGACAATCAAGGGGTGGCTCGACGGGCCCAAGGACATCCACTGGTCGCCCGGTTACCCCATTTACCCGCGGCAGGACGGTCCGGACGTGATAGAGGGAGTGTACGGCCAGACGATCTTCACCGGTAGCGACCACTTCTACGCGCTGTGCAGGCGCCGCTACCGATATCTGTCTCCCAGAATGCTGCCGTGTGACGAGGTCTGGCACTACAAGCTCCTGAAACTCGATATCGGGATCGAGGGGGGCCTCCGCAAGTTCGACTTCCGCTCTACGGCTTACTACTCGCCCGCGGAGGGCTCACACGGTGAGTTCCCCGACGAAGAATACTCTGAGGTCCTGCGGAGAGATATCTTGGTGCCGGCGGGTAACGCCTGACCCGGAGGGCCGGTAACTGCTTACTGGCCCTCCGGCCCGCCCGAAGATGGGACAGATCGACGCACCCTATCGCGAGCGGTACGTGGAGCGGCTGAGGCATCGCAGGGTGCTGGCCTCACCTTCGGTGGAGCGCGCCCTGCTGGAAGTGCCCCTTCATCGGTTCGTGGACCAGATCTACCTTCCTGATGAGGAGGGAACGCTCCGAAGAGTGCCGTATCAGCCGGGTCACCCAGATCACAAGTCGCTGGAGCTGATCTACTCGGGCGATGCCCTTGTGCTCGCCGTGGAGAGGAACCGCCCGGTGCGGGCCACCCCCTCGGGCAGCGCCGTCGCCCAGATGTTCGAGGGGCTGGAGCTGGAGCCCGGGATGTCGGTGTTGGAGATCGGGACGGGGACTGGATACACCGCCGCGCTATTGGCCAGGTTGGTGGGCAGCCCGGCGTGCGTGTCAACTACCGATAGCGACCCAGGTGCCGTGGAGCAGGCCCGGAATCACTTGATACCGACGGGATTCGCGGGAATCGACGTGAGTGTCTCCGACGGCCTCCTGGGAGACCCTGCCAGGGCACCGTACGATCGGATACTGGTCACCGTTGGGTGTCCCGACATCTCTCCCTGCTGGCTGGATCAACTGAGGCCGGACGGGCTCTTGATCGCGCCGTTGGAGCATGGAGGCTGGTACCCCATAGTCAGGGTGTGGAAACAGGGAGGCCGTGTACGCGGTCGGATCGCGGGATCGGCGGGCGTGGTGATCCCTCGGATCGAGGGGAAGCTCGGGGAGCACGGGCCAGGCCGGAGCGGAGTCAGAGAGCTGGACCCGAGCGTGCGAGAGTCGCCCGTGTGGCCAAGGCTCCTGGAGCTGCCGCTGCGTGACTTCTGGTTCTATCTCGCGATACGAAGTTCTGAGTCTTGTGTCCTGGATGTGACCGACCACGGACGGCGCGTAGCCCGAGGGCTGGGCCTGTGCCTGCGCAACGGCAGATGGAGCATCGTGGTGTCCGGCAGGTACCGCCTCTTAGGTCATCTGGAAGCGCTGGCCGCACTAGAGGAAGCCTATAACGAGTGGGAAGCGCTGGGCACGCCGAGGATGACCGATTACGAGATGGAGTTCGTCCCGAGCGATGGGCGGCCCCAGTCCCATCCAACCTGGAACCTCGCTCGCCGATTCTTTCGGCAGACTCTGTGGCTGGAGGAGCGTGGGGAAACCTGAGATGCGCATCGGGCACACCAGGCCCCCATGGGAAAGGTAGGCGGCTTCGATCATTCCGAACACCATCCACTTCTTGTACGGCTTCGCGCCCGACTTCGGCGGGAGACCGTTCTCGCTTGTGCACTATCTTGCGGTCAGGTCTGCTTGTGTCGTCAACGATCCCGAGTGCGTGAACTTCTACTTCAAACACGAGCCTTCCGGAGAGTGGTGGGAGAGGGCGAAGCCGTACCTCAACTTGATGAGGATAGAGCCGCCGACCGAGGTGGCCGGGAGGCGCCTATGCCATCCCGCCCATCAGGCTGATGTCGTACGGCTCCAACTTCTGCTGGAGCACGGAGGCATATATCTGGACATAGACGTGATATGCGTAAGACCCCTCACGCCGTTGTTGAGGTATCCGTTCGTGTTGGGAGAGCAAGGAGTAAGGGGCGAGGAAGGTCTCGGCAACGCCGTGATACTGTCGGAGAAGGGAGCTTTCTTCGCCCGGAAGTGGCTTGAGGGGTTCGATCCAGCCACCTCGCTCTGGCAGGGGTTCAGATCGTCGGGTGCCGACGACCTGTATGGTGAGCTTTCGATGAAGTACCCGTTGCATCTGGCCAGGCTCTTCCCCGAGCACGTGCACATCGAGGCCCACACCCGGTTCTACTGGCCGCTCTTTCTGGAGCACCACCTCCACTGGTTCTTCCTGGAGCAGGGCTCTCGGTTCGAGGACGCCTACTGCCATCACCTGTGGGAAAGCTTATCGTGGGACAGATACCTGAGAGACCTGACCGTGGACTACATAAAGGACGTGCCCACCAACTTCAACACCATCGCGAGGAGGTTCCTGGATTGAGTGGTGAGCGCTGGGAGTACCTGCGGCTTGTCGTGCGCTCCGAAGGAGATGGATGGTGGGTCCACCATGGGCACGAGCGGTACCCGGAGGAAGATCTGGACCGTGTACTAACGGCTCTGGGTGGCGACCGCTGGGAGTTGGCTGGCACGGTGGAGAGGGCGGAGGCTCACCCTTCGGACATCGCCTTGCACGGTATCCCCGTTGTCTATATCCGCGCCTACCAACTGATCTTCAAGCGACCGAAGGATGATCCCTGACGTAATTCACTTCGTTTACCTCGGTGGCCCGTTCTCGCTGGTGCACTACCTCGCAGTGAGGTCTGCCTGTGTAGTCAACGACCCCGAGAGCATTAGATGCTACTGTGTGCAGGAGCCATCCGGAGAGTGGTGGGAGAGGACGAGGCCCTACCTCGACGTCGTGAGGATCCACCCACCGTCGGAGACGTCCGGGATCCCGCTGTGCCACCCCGCACACCAGGCAGACCTCCTCCGGCTGCAGATCTTGAGGGCGCAGGGTGGTGTATACCTGGATCTCGACGTGGTGTGCGTCAGGCCGTTCAAGCCCCTGATGGATAAGCGGCTGGTCCTGGGACAACAGGGAGCCGGAGGAGAGGAGGGACTCGGTAACGCCGTGATCCTGTCGGAACCGGAAGCACCGTTCCTCAGCAAGTGGCTCGAAGGGTTCGACCCGAGCACGTCTCTGTGGCAAGGTTTCAGATCGTCGGGAGAGGACGAGTATTGGGATGAGTTGTCGGTGCGCTACCCGGCCTTCCTGGCTAGGCTATATCCGGAAGAAGTTCACGTCGAGAGCTACAAGAGGTTCTACTGGCCCCTGTATCATCCCGCTCACCTCAGATGGTTGTTCGAGGAGCGCGGAAGCTTCTTTGAGGATGCTTACTGCCACCACCTCTGGCAATCCCGTTCCTGGGGCCAGTACTTGGCGAACCTTACGGTAGAGAGGGTCGTGGCCACCGAGACCAACTTCAGTGCCATTGCCAGGAGGTTTCTCTCGGACGAGCTACGCCAAGCATAGATCAGCCATGCTGCTGACGGAAGGAAAGCACAACCGCCGGCATCGAATCCGGACCAGGTAGAGCATAGGTTTTGGACCCGATGACGCTTCCATACAGGCGGAGTGTCGGGGCCACGAGCTTCAGCGGTGAGCCCGGAGACCAGCATCAGGCGAGATATCTCATATTGTCCGCCAACTTGTAAGGATCGGGCCGGCGAGCGCGACGAGTGGCACCTGTGCTCTCGCACCCTGCCCAAGCTCCTGGAGCCACACCACCGCACTCCTCTTCTGCCAGCGCCTGGAGCTCTCTCCCCTTCGCTGGGTTGACCACCGACTAATGACCCGCACGGGGTTGGCACGCACCGCCAGATGACCGGGACTGCTACAATCAGTGGCACATAATGGAGAGCACCTCCGGAGGGGCGGGAGATATGCAGGCGCCTCGCTTGATGCTGTGGCTGCTTGGCCCTCCGCGTTATGGTAGATCGCTGGGCGCTCACGTACGCGCCCCAGTAATCATCACGGGCACGCGAGCTCCGAAGCTTTATTTGAGGGCGGCCCGGGCGGCCCAGTAGCCACACATGCCGTGCACTCCTCCACCAGGCGGCGTTGCCGACGAGCAGATGTAGAGGCCCGGCACGGGCGTTGTGTACGGCACCAGCCGGGCGGTGGGTCGCGTAAAGAGCTGCCGCAGGTCCATCACCCCTCCTGCGATGTCGCCCCCCACGAGGTTGGCGTCCAGCCGCTCCAGCTCGGCTGGAGAGAGGACGGACCTGGCGAGGATGCGGTCTCGAAATCCGGGGGCGAATCGCTCCACCTGCGCCTCGATCCGCTCCGTCATGTCGAAGCTCGAGCCGTTCGGCACGTGGCAGTATGCCCAGCCGGTGTGCTTGCCCTCCGGCGCCCGCGTCGAATCGAACAGGCTCTGCTGTGCCAGGAGCACGAACGGCCGCTCCGGGTGCTCGCCACGCCACACCGCCCGCTCGGCCGCGGCGATCTCGGCGAGCGTGCCGCCAACGTGCACGGTGCCGGCACGGGAGCACTCGGGAATCTTCCAGGGGATAGGGCCGTCGAGCGCCCAGTCCACCTTGAACACGCCCGGCCCGTAGCGGTACCGTTCCAGGCTCCTGCGGTAGCCCATGGGGAGGCGTTGCCCTGCGATGCGCAGGAGCTGCGCGGGCGTGACGTCGCACAGCACCGCGCGTGTGGGCGGCAGATCTTCGAGCGACTCGACGCGAGCGTTGGTAAGGATCTCTCCGCCCAGCGAGCACAGATGGCAGGCGAGCGCGTCGGCGATTCGCTGTGAGCCGCCGCCCGGGAACGGCCATCCCACCACGTGTCCGAGAGTCCCGAGCGTGAGCCCGAAGGCCGCAGTCATCAGGTGCTCTAGTGGCTGGACGGAGTGGGCGGCGATGCCCCCTAAGAGCGCTCGGGCGGGTTCGCAGCGGAAGAGCCTCTCGGCCATCCACCGGGCCGGGCGAACGGCGAGCGTGCCGAACCTGGTGAACATCAGCGGGTGGCGCGGGAGTCTCAGCGGGGCGAGCAGGTCCTCCTCGAGCCCGGACCAGCCCCTCGCGAGCGGGCCGAACAGCCGACGGTACGTGCCAGCGTCGGGACCGAGCGTCCTGCCGGTCGCCTCCATCGAGATCTCCAGCATCCCGGCGGCGCCGTCATCGAGCGGATGCGCGAGCGGCGCCACGGGGTGGACCCACTCCAGTCCGTACCTTTCGAGCGGCAGGGTGCGGAAGAACGGCGAGCCGATGCCCAGCGGATGGATGGCGGAGCCGATGTCGTGGACGAACCCTGGCAGCGTCAGCTCCGCCGACCTGGTTCCGCCGCCGATCGCGCCCTCGGCCTCCACTGCCAGCACCGAGAACCCGGCGTGCGCGACGGTGATCGCCGCCGCGAGCCCGTTCGGCCCGGAGCCCACGACGACTGTGTCGTAGCTGGGGCGAGCCGTCCTCTCTCTGATCGTGGCTCTCACAGCTTGCTCGCTCGCCGTTGCTCCACCAGCGTTCGCACGCGACGGAGCGGTGCCGAGACGGCGTAGGCTGTGGATCGCAGAGCCGCGTTCTGTCGGTTGTTCCGCATGAACACCTGCCAGGAGTTTCGTGCTGGTACTGCCATTCCGACTCCGCACTCCTGCTATCTGCCCGCATTGTAGCCCCCCATCATCTCCGGATCGTTACGAAAAGCGTTACGGGGAGCACGCGAGCGATACCGACGCTTCGCCCAGGATGACCAATCGGTAGGTGTTTGCCCGGGATCCGTATCGGAGTCCGACGAGGCGCGGGGGTCCAGCGGGCGCCGTGGCTTCGACGGTGCCCCGCGCTACTTCTGGCGACGCAGAACGAGGAGGGAGGTGCCGAGGAGGAGGCTCGCGCCGAGTCCCACGCTCAGAAGGCCGGCCTCGCCATACCGCACCGCGATCGGCACGATCCGCTGCCAGGGCAGGTCGGGGAAGCGGAGGCGGGCGAGGGTGTACAGAGCCCGATAGATCTCTATCCGGCTCACCTTGCTCTTCCCGGCCCTCCGGTCGACGAACGTGATCGGCAGCTCGCCGATCCCGAGGCCCCGCTGCTCGACCCTGTACACCATCTCGATCAGGAAGCTGTACCCGTCCGACAGCACGGAGGAGGGGCCGACGCTCAGCAGCGCCTCGCGCCTGTAGCATCGGAACCCGGTAGTGCAGTCGTGCACCGAGATGCCGAGCACCCGACGGGCCAGCCCGTTCGCGAACGCGCTCACGAGTCGGCGGTGCAGGGGCCAGCCCTCGGTGCCACCCCCCTCGACGTATCTCGAGCCGAGCGCGACGTCGCACTCCCGGTAGCACAGCCCGCGCAGCGCGGGGAGGTATCGGGGCTGGTGCGAGAAGTCGGCGTCCATCGTGACCACGTACTGATAGCCGTGCTCCAGCGCCTGCTCGAACCCCTCGCGGTACGCCGAGCCGAGCCCGAGCTTGCCCGGCCGCCGCCTCACCCCCACCTCGGGATGGCGGGCGGCCAGAGCCTCTGCGAGCTCGCCCGTGCCGTCGGGGCTGTTGTCGTCTATCACCAGCACGTCGAAGCCCGCCCCGAGCGCGAGGATCTCCTCGATCAGGCGCTCGAGGTTTTCACGCTCGTTGTAGCAGGGCAGCACGATCAGCGCGTCGTTCGTGGTCACGTCCATTACCTCTCGCTCGTCACGACGCAAGAGCCGCGCCGCGACTCGGGCTAGCCCTTGATCGAGCCGGCGGTCAGGCCCGCGATGATCCTGCGCTGGAATATGAGCGTCAGCACGACCAGCGGCACCGTCACGACTATCGTCGCCGCCATCATCTGCCCCCAGGGCACCGCGTACGCGCTCGTGCTCGCCGACTCCGGCAGGGTCTGGATCGCCAGCGTGATCGTCCGCCTCTCGGGCGTCTGGATGAACGAGAGCGCGTACAGGAACTCGTTCCACGCCGCGATGAACGCGAGCAGTCCGGTCGTCACCAGCCCCGGTGCGGCGAGCGGCAGGAGCACCATGTAGAAGGTCTGGAACGGGGTGGCGCCGTCCACGTACGCCGCCTGCTCGAGCTCGGCGGGCATGGAGCGGAAGAAAGTGATCAGCACCCATACGGTGAAGGGCAGCGTGAAGATCAGGTATGTCAGGATCAGCGCGCCCAGCGTGTCGAACAGGTGGAACGCGTTCACCATCGTGAACAGCGAGCCCAGCACCGCGATCTGCGGGAAGATCGTCATCGAGAGGATAATGTACATCGTGAACTTGCGGCCCGGGAAGCTGAATCTACCCAGCGCGTAGGCGCCGAGCGAGCCGATCGCGAGCGAGATGATCGTCACCGCACCGGCGACGATCGCGGAGTTCGCGAGCGCGTGCAGGAACAGATTGTTGCTGAAAATCTTGCCGTACTGGTCTAAGGTCGGGTGCGCGGGCCAGTACGTGATCGGCGTCGAGAACAACTCGCCGTCGGGAGTGATGGAGGAGCGCAGCGCCCAGTAGAACGGGAACACGGTGTACGCGAGGATCAGCAGCACGAGCAGGTAGAACAGCGCCCGCGAGATGACGTTCGTGGTCCTTGTGCTCATTGCTCCACCTCCACTCCTATCAGCGTCACATAGATGACCACGAAGATCGCGATGATCAGGAAGATGAACACGCTGATCGCGGACCCGTAGCCTACGTTCGAGAAGTTCACCAGCCAGTTCTGATCGTAGATCGCCATGGTGACGGTGCTCTGCTGATTGCCGAACATCACGTAGATCACGTCGAACACTCGCAGGGCGTCCAAGGTCCGGAAGATCAGGGCGACCGCGATCGCCGGGCGCAGCAGGGGCACGGTGACGTACCAGAACCTCTGCAGCCAGGAGGCGCCGTCCACCGTCGCGGCCTCGTAGATGTCGTTCGGGATGATCTGCAGCCCCGCGAGCAGGAGCAGCGCGACGAACGGCGTGGTCTTCCAGACATCTACCGCGGCCACCGCCGGCAGCGAGGTCGCGGGGATCGAGAGGAACGCGACGTTGTGGGCCAGCAGGTGGAACTTGTTGACCAGGAGGTCGTTGATCACGCCGTAGATGTCGTTGTACATCCACTTCCACATCTCCGCCGAGATCACGGTGGGGATGGCCCAGGGCACGAGCATCGCGGCCCGCATCGCGCCCCGCCCCTTGAACTGGGAGTTGATCACCAGGGCGATGATCATCCCGAGGATCAGCTCGATGATGACGGTCATGAGCGTGAAGCGGATGGTGTTCACGACCGAAGTCCACCAGACGGGGTCGCGCACGAGCCGCTCGTAGTTCTGCAAGCCCACGAACTGCGGGGGCTGGAGGCTCGTGAGCGTCGCGTTCGTGAAGCTCATCCAGAAGACCTGTATCAGCGGCCAGGCGGCGACGACCGCGACGACCGCGAGCGTGGGCAGGAGCATCAGCCACGCCACGAGCATCTGACGTCTGGCGAGGCCGCTCCTGCGGGGCCTCGGCTTCTTCAGTATCCTGTCCGCCCAGGCCCGTCCTGACATCTCATTACCTCCTGTCCAGAGCGGACGGTATGGGAAGACCCCATACCGTCCGCGCACTCAGGCCACACCGGCCGTGGAGGCGAGAAGCGGCGCGGGGAAGCCGCGCCGCTCCATCACTTCTTCAGCAGGCTCTGGAGCTGCTGCTGGACCTGCGGCAGCACGCTCTTCGGGTCCGAGCCGTTCTCGATCTGATTCACGCCCTGGTAGATCGCGGCCGAGCCCTGGTTGTAGTTCTTGCCGAGTATCCCGGCCGGACGCGTCACGCGCACGGCCTGCACCTTCAGCACCGGCATCGCCTTCTGGACCTGCGGGTTGTTCGCCACGGCGACGATCGTCGGGGCGTAGCTGCCCGCGACCGCCCTCCAAGCCTCCACCTGCGGGCTCGTCAGGTACTTCACGAACTCGATCGCGGCCTGCTTGTGCTGCGAGTACCTCGAGACCGCGAGCTCCTGGCCACCGACGGTCGCGACGTGCTGCTGACCCGAGGCTGCGGGTAGTGGCGCCACTCCGACCTTGCCCTTGATCTTCGAGCCGGGCGCGTTCGCCACGCCCCAGGCGTAAGGCCAGTTGCGCAGGAAGAGCGCGTTGCCGCCCTGGAACGCGTCCATGGACTCGGTCTCGGTGTACGAGGTCACGCCTCGCGGTGCGATCGTGCCGACCCAGCCCTGGACCTTCTTCAGCATCTGGGCCGCCTGCGGGTTGTTGATCGTCACCTTGCCCTGCTGATTGACGAAGGTGCCGCCGCCCGTCGAGGCCAGCCACTCGAGCGCGTCACAGGTCAGGCCCTCGTAGGCGTTGCCCTGGAACACGAAGCCGTAGAAATTAGGGTTGCTCTTGCGCTCGCCCTGCATCACCTTCTTCGCGTCCTGCTCGAGCTGGTCCCAGGTCTGAGGCGGCCCGCTGATCCCGTACTTCTGGAGCAGATCCTTGCGGTAGTACAGCAGACCGAAGTCCGCGAACCACGGCATCGCGACCAGCCTGCCGTCGACGGTGTCGTTCTTTATGATGTTGGGGTACATCGTCTTCGCGCTATCGCCGAGCGCGGGCTTGAGGTCCTCCAGGTACGGAGCGAACGAGCCGGGCCAGATCACGTCTATGATCAGCACGTCGGCGTCCGGCGACTTCGCCTGGAAGAGACGCAGGTACTGCGCGTAGGTCTGATCCGCCTCCTTGGGGTGGGGGATGACCTTCACGTGGATGCCCGTCTGCTTCTCGAACTGCTTGGCCGCGGCCATGTCGAAGTCGTGTCCCGGCCCCACCGAGTCGCCGTAGTAGGTGATCGTCTGTCCGGAGTACTTCTTCGCCTCGGCCGCGTTGGGCACGGCGGGCGCGGTGTTCTTGCTGGTCGGGATGTTGGTCAGGCTGACAGCCGTGCCGCTCGGCGCGGTCGTGCTGGTAGCCATGCCCGTCGGCCCGGTGGTCGTCGTAGCTCCGGGGGCCGCCGTGGTCGTGGCCACGGGAGCAGGGGTCTGCGTGCCCGTGACGGGTACACTGGGGGTACCGGTGACGGCCGCGGTCGAGACCGGCGTCACCGCCGCGGACGTGGGCTTCACGATGGGCGCAGTCGCTGTGGCTCCCGGCGCGCCCGGAGCCTTCGTCCCGGCTGCGCCCGGGGTTGCGCCTCCACCGCCCCCGCCGCACGCCGCTAGGAGCGGCAGCAACGTCACCATGACGGCGAGCAACGCAGCGATGCGTCTGTTGATGAACACTACTCACTGTCTCCTTTCGATCTCTCGATCTGTACACTAGCGCGTCTCGGAAGGATTGAAGGTTCCTTGTCCTCACGCCGTGCGAACGCGGCCTCTGGCCAGACCACGCTAGGTTGCTTCCAGGATCGTCAGTCGCATCCCCCCTTTCCGGCGCGCTCTCGGCTCGGACGACAAAATCTCCACGGAAAGTGCGCGCGATGATCACCGCAAGGTCGGTACCATTAATACCAGACGGACGAGCGGTACGGAGGCCACCGGCTTGCTGATGCATCCCTGCGGCAGCTCTGTGCTATCGGCCCGGGTTGTTATATACTCTTGCCTGCCTGGAGACGCGTTCGCGAAAGAGGTCGAAGATGTATCTGGTAGTACTCGCGGGTGGAAGCGGGACGAGGCTGTGGCCCCAGAGCAGAGCCCACCGACCGAAGCATCTGCTGAACCTGGTGAGGCCGGACCTCACGATGCTGCAGGAGACCGTCCGGCGGATCGAGCCCGCAATCCCACCGGAGAACACTTACGTCGTGACCAGCGTGCGGCACAAGGGCGAGGTCTGCGCACAGCTCGGCAGGGTGCCCGTGCGCAACATCCTGGCCGAGCCGATGGGCCGCAACTCCGGCCCCGCGGTCGGTCTGGCCGCAGCGTACATCCACAGACGTGACCCCGACGGGGCAATGCTCGTCGTGCCGGCGGACCACCTGATCCTCAGAGAGGAGGAGTTCCGGGAGGCGTGCGCCGCGGGGGCGAAGATGGCCGAGCGGGGCTACCTCGTGACCCTGGGCATCGCGCCGGGCTACCCCGACACCGGCTACGGATACATGGAGCTCGGGGAGCCGCTCGACGTCGTGGACGGTCACGACGTGCTCGCCGTGAAGCAGTTCACCGAGAAGCCCGATCTGGCGACGGCGACCGAGTACGTGCGCAGTGGCCGCTACGTCTGGAACAGCGGCATGTTCCTGTGGAGGGCCTCGACGATCCTCGAGGAGATCTCCTGCTACATGCCCCGGCTGTACGCCGCCCTCGTGGAGCTGCAGGACCTGATCGGCACCGGCCGGGAGGAGGAGGCGCTGTGCCGCCTCTGGCCGACCGTCGAGGAGCAGAGCATTGACTACGGCGTGCTCGAGAAGTCCTCGAAGGTCGTGACGCTGCCGGTGGACATCGGCTGGAGCGACGTCGGCGACTGGGCAGCCCTCGCCGAGTTCGGCGAGAAGGATGATGACGGCAACGTCCTGAGCGGCGACGCGATGGTGTTCGACTCCCACAACTCCCTGATCTACAGCACCGGGAGGCTCGTCACCGCGATCGGCCTGGAGGACATGATCGTGGTGGACTCGGGCGACGCGGTGCTCGTCTGCCCGAAGAGCCGGGCGCAGGAGGTCCGGCAGGTGGTCGCCCGACTCAAGGCCGAGGGGCGCGACTCGCACCTGTAATACCGAATCCGGGCGATGGGTCCGTCACATCCTTCGGGATGCTGCTCCCGAGCCGGGCGAAGGGCTCGCGGCGCACGGCCGGCACCCTCCAAGCGGGTCAGACCTGCGGACCCGACCTGGCCTCTACCGGGAACGTGCGCTCCCCGGGGCGCTTGCCACCGGGCGAGTGAGCCTCGATGATGTGGTTCACGTTCGCGCACAGCAGCAGTATGTACGAGGTGTAGTACATGTAGAGCATGTGGATCGCGATCCCCGCGAGCGCCCCGTACACGCTCGTGTACACGTGCACGTGTCTCAGGAACAGCAGGAAGCCTATCGTGAACGTGAGCCACAGGACCACACCCAGGATCGCTCCGGGAGCGATGTAGCGGAACTTCTGCTCCACGTCCGGAGCGAAGTAGTACACGAGCCCGAATGCGAGCAGCACGAAGACGATCAGCACGGGCCACTGCGCGACCTCCCACACGAGCCTGAAGTAGCTGCCAAGCCCTATCGCGTCGGCGACCGCGTTGCCTATGTCGCTGCCGTAGGCGACCAGCACCGACGCTACCACGAGCAGTCCGGCCACGGCCAGGGAGAGCAGCACGCCGAGCACGTACCTCCTGAGCATCGGGCGGGTGTCCTCGACGCCGTACATCATGTTCATCGCCTCGGCGATGCTGCGGAACGCGGTCGAGGCCACGACGAGCGCGACCAGGATCGCGACCACCGCGCCGACGGTGAAGGCGCCCCGCGCCTCGTTCTGCGTGAGATACAGGAACTCCCCCTGCACCAGCGCCACCACCGGCTGGGGCATCGCGAGCGCCACCAGATCGAACAGGCGGCTCACCAGCGCCTCCTGGTGAAAGGTGCCGAGCACCGAGAGCACGAAGATCAGGAACGGCAGCGTCGCGAACAGGATCCTGAACGCGAGCGCCGCGGCGAACGCCCCCAGATGGTCCCGCATCGCGTCGATCACCATCTCCTTGGCGAAGTCGCCCCAGCCGAGCCGAGTGGTCATCGGCACCTTTGCGCTATTGAGCGAGTGAACGAGCCCGCCGAGCTTCACCGCCTGACCGTCCACTGAACCGGAATGGAGATCACTTTACCCCGCAGCTATCTCATGAGCAATACGCACGCCACGCCCGATCCGGCGCCACTCGTGGGCACGTGCTCCCTGGGGGTGCCTCTGAGAATGCAGCGCGGGCATCGCTACCTCTCGGCCCGGTGCCCTGTGGTCTCCAGGCGTACCTCGGGTAACTCCAATACCTGACGTCCCGAGTGCCCCTCAGGCTCTTAGGCCGAGGAGTCGAGGGAGGATCGCTTGACGGAGGCTTGTGCGAGTCGTGGATGTCCCTGGCCGGCCTGTCCTCCAGCTCCCTCACCAGTGCCGTGAGCTGCGCTATCTGCTCCCCTCGTCGTTTCGGCTCTGCCGACAGCGCCTGCACCAGCTCATCCCTGCCACCCCCACCTGTATACTACTTACTCCGGATCTGAATAGTTACCAAGTAAACAACAAGGAGAGGGATAGCCGTGCAACCGAACGAGATCACCGAGGTTCTGAACCGACCGATCAGCCAAGAGCTGTTGGCCCGCGACCTGACCCGCCTGGCCTATGTTGCCAAGGATGGCACACCCCGCGTCGTCCCGATCGGGTTCATCTGGAACGGCTCGGAGATCGTCATGTGCACTGTGAAGAACGCCCCGAAGCTCCCGGCCCTGCGCAAGAATCCGACGGTCGCCCTGACGATCGACACCGAGGTGCACCCGCCCAAGATCCTGCTCATCCGCGGTCGGGCCGAGCTGGACGTCGTTGATGGCATCCCGGACGAGTACCTCGCGATGAACGGTACCTACACGATGACGCCCGAGCAACGGGTTGCCTGGGAGGCGGAGGTGCGTTCGCTCTACGACGGCATGGTCCGGATCGTCGTGACCCCGACGTGGGCGAAGCTTATCGACTTCGAGACGACTCTGCCGAGCGCGGTCGAGGAGCTGGCCCGGCAGCGGGACGAGCGTCAGCGCGCCTGAGCGCCGCGCGGTCGCCCGCGTCGAGAACCCGCCTGCCCAGCTATCACCGCTGAATAGTTGCCCCAAGGCAGCGGCGTGTGGCGGGCAGGGGAATAGAGATCTACAGGAGCGTGACGACGGAGGCCGCTCCTCAGTCGAAGTCGGCGGGAAGGGAGGGGTCGCGATGGTGCTGGAACAGCCGGTACACCTGGGAGGGCAGCACGCGGGTCAGGGACAGGTCGGGCAGCGCGCTCTCCGGAAAGAAGCCGACCTCCTCGATCTCACCGTCCGGGTCGCGCTCGGGCCCATCTGAATCCTCGCACAGGAAGAAGAGCTTGTACGCGCTGAACGGAGCCGGAGGGTGGCCCTGACGGGAGCGGTCGTACGCCGCCACGAGCGCGACGGCCCGTGCCCTGTAGCCCGACTCCTCGAGGACCTCCCGCTCGACCGCCTCGCGGGGAGTCTCGTTCACGTCCGCCCAGCCTCCGGGCAGCGCCCACAGGCCGTCCGACCTCTCGCGCACGAGCAGGATCGAGTCGCCCCGGAACACCGCACCCCGCACGTCCACCTTCGGGGTCGCGTGTCCGGTCTCGGAGGCGAACAGCCCCTCGATGAGGGCGCGCTCATCCCCGGAGCCGACCGCCATCATCTCCGCGGCGATCCGGCGGACGGCCTCGTAGCGCTGGACGTCGAACTGATCCGTAGCGTAGGTAAGGCCCGACTGCGCGATCGCACACAGCTCCCTAGCCCGTTCGAGCCACGCCGGCTCCACCGAACGAAAGCCCTCCCTCACCCGAAGTATTGGAAGCCAGTATAGCGGCCGTCCAGCCGATCCGCTCCTCAGCGGAACGAGTAGCCACCGAGTATCACGCCGTTCTCCGCGCTGACGATCACGTTCACCTCTTTGGCTGGGGGCAGCGGGGTCGCAGAGTCCGAAGAAAACGGCATCTCCACCCCCTCGTAGGAGACTATCCAAACGGGAACGTTCCTGAAGCCGTCCGGGTGCTCGTCCAACAATCCATCCTGTTTCAACAGTCCCTTATAGAATTCGGCGGGCTCCCGGGTCATAAGCACGTACCTCGCGGTTATCCATGGAGCGTGCGGAACGGCATAGGGAGCGGTGTTCGCGATGGCGATCGCCTGACGCTCGGACACGACGGGTGGACGGAGCGATGCGGACGGATTCGTGAACGACATACCGCTCGCCGTATCCGGCTCTCCCGGCTTCCAGGTGGGTACGCCGGGAGGAGGGGTCAGCGCCACGGTGGGAAGGTTCTTCGTCGGAAGAGTAGGTATGGGTGGAAGTATCCTGGTGCCCGAGGGCCTCACCGTGAGCTGCAGGCTGTTCACGGACCCCGGTGCCCGGGACTGCTGCCTCTCCTGATGGCTCGAGTTGGTCACGATAACCCAGACGGCGACGACACAGGCCAGTGCAGCCGGCACAGCCAGGAGCAGCACAGTCGGCCATTGCTTGTTGGTCCCCATCGGCAGCCTCCCCAAGGTCTCCGTCCTGATGATAGGAGACGCTTCTCAGCGAGAATCCCAGATGTTGAAGCTAGAGTCGCCATCGTTGCAGTCGCTCCTATAGTACGAGAACGACGCCTCGTTGTGACACGGCAGGGAAGGTGTATACCATTGATCGTTTGGGTTCTCCCACCTCGTCCGGTCGAACAGCACCTTGCTGGTCGAGCTGCCAGGACAGCGTGTCGTGGTGTTGTGAGTCTCTCCGGAGTATCGGGCAATGTTCTTGGTGAATGGGACTCTCCTGTAATCCCCCGAATTGACGGTGATCTTCGACCCGCCGATCGCAACGAGAATATGGCTCTGGATACCCTTTACCAAGCGGCCCAGACGTTGAGGGCAGCCCACGAGATCGCAGGTGGGGCTGACCATAGCGTGTCGAGCTTGTGGCATCTTCCGTGCAGGCTCTGCGGTGAGAACGACGGAATCTCGGGGGTAAGACGATGAGCCAGGGACAGAGCAGCGGCGAGCGGATGGCCGAGGAGCTCGCGGGGGCCGCGCGAGAGGGCGGGAACCTGCTCCGCGAGGAGGTGGAGAGGGCGCGCGAGGAGGAGAAGCGGAAGCTCGTGCCCATCGCGGGCTCGACGGCGGCGATGGTCGCCGGGGGAGTGCTCGCGGGCTACGGGTTTACGTACCTGCTCCAGGCGTGCGTCAGGCTGCTCGCGACCCGCATGCCCCTTTGGCGGGCTGCGACGATCGTGGGCGGAGGGCTCGTGGCGGGCGGCGGAGCGCTCGTGGCGCTCGGGGCCACGGTGCTCAGGAGGACCGACGTGATGCCGCGCGAGACGATGGAGCACCTCGGGCGGCGCGGGGAGGCCATCCTCCGCCAGACCAGGTCGAACCTGAGACGATAGCACGCGCGCTCCTGGCCTGCTGTCTATTTAGCCCGGCGGTGCTCACGCCAGGGAGCCGATGACGTGCAACTTGACGAAGTTCGTGGAGGTGGGGCCGGGGATCGGCATCCCGCCGGTGATGACCAGCATCGAGCCGGGCTGGACGTAGCCCCGGTCGAGCAGGTCCTGCTCTACCCAGTCGAGGGCTTCCTCGATGGTGTCCATCTTCGGCATGAGCAGCGGCCTGACGCCCCACCACAGCGCGAGGCCGCGCCTCACAGGCTCACTGTAGGCGTAGGCCCAGATGGGCGCGGGCACCCGGGCGGCGCTGATGATGCGCGCCGTGTGGCCCGTGCTCGTGAGCGGCACGACCGCCATCACCTGCGGCATGTCCTCCACTAGCTGGTAGGCGGCGTGGCTCAGCGCCTGCAGGGAGTTCATCTTCTCCCGCTTCACGCCGAGCCTGGCTCTGCCGCTGCGCTCCGTCTCGAGAGCGATCCGGCGCATCATCCTGACGGCCTCGACCGGGAACTGGCCCGAGGCTGTCTCCCCCGAGAGCATCACGGCGTCGGTGCCGTCGAGGATGGCGTTCGCGACGTCGCTCGCCTCCGCCCTCGTCGGTCGCGGGTTCGACATCATGCTCTCGAGCATCTGCGTCGCGGTGATCGTGGGGATTCCTTGGGCGAGCGCCTTCTCGAGGATGTCCTTCTGGATCATCGGCACCGTCTCGGGCGGCATCTCCACCCCGAGGTCGCCGCGAGCCACCATCACGGCGTCGCTCACCTGCAGGATCTCGTGCAGCCGGGCGATAGCCTCGGGCTTCTCGAGCTTCGATATGATCGGTATGTCGGCGCCCAGGTCGTGGAGCATCTGGCGCGCGAGCAGCACGTCCTGGGAGCGACGCACGAAGCTGAGCGCGAGGTAGTCCACCCCCATCTCCACGCCCGCCTTCATGTCGGCGACGTCTTTCTCCGTGAGCGCAGGCGCGCTCACCTTCACCCCCGGCAGATTGATTCCCTTGTGTGGCTTGAGCACGCCGCCCTGCACGATCTCGCACGTCACGTCCGTCTCGTCGGCGTCCAGCACGGCGAGCTCCATCGCGCCGTCGTCGAGGAGGATGTGGTCGCCGACGTGCACGTCGTTCGGGAGCTCGTGGTAGGTGGTCGGCACCACCTGCGCGGTGCCGCGCACGTCGCGGTTGGTGAGGGTGATCCGCTCGCCGCGCCTCAGCACCACCGGCTGGTCGTCCTTCAGGTCGGCCACGCGGATCTTCGGGCCCTGCAGGTCCTGCAGCACCCCCACGGGCACGTCGAGCCGAGAGGAGATCCTGCGGATGCACGCGCAGACCGCTGCGTGCTCCCCGACCGTGCCGTGGGAGAAGTTCAGGCGGAACACGTCCACCCCGGCCTCGATCAGATCGCGCAGCACCTGCTCGCTGCTGCTTGCGGGGCCGATGGTGGCTACGATCTTCGTGGCAGGACGCTCGGTGACCGGCACGTCAATCTCCTGTGGAACGCAGACGCCCTCGCGGAGGCCGCGGACCCACGGCCTCCCCGGGTGCAGGTATTCTACCACGCGGGGCCGCCTCTATCTCCAGCCTACGACGCAGGTGGCGAGCTACGACCCGCGAGGATGTTGCTACGACCACATCAGCGTCGGGGCCACGAGCCGAGGGGCCATCCTGTCCTGAGCAGCATCACGGGCCGGACGTGATCGTCCGGCCCGTAGATCTCGGCGTGTTTGTGCCGTGGCGCAGGCGCTATCTGTATACTGTACCGCGGCCGACTCGAATGGCCGCAGCTATCCCCTGTGCCGCAAGCGCGGCGAACGAGCCGCCCGAGCCGGTGGCGGGCATAGCGCTCGGCACCGAGCTTTCGCCGTATCGGAACCATGCGGTGACGAGCTTGTCGCCGTCGGGCGCCACAACGCCCCGCGCGAAGATCTGCACGTCCCGCTCGCCTGCCGGGATCCTGGCGAATGAGTACCTTATGCCGCCCATGTCGTTGACGGGCGTCCTGGTCACCTCGTACACCCTGCCATTGCCCTCGCACTTGGGAGGCGTTGGCTCGGACAGGAGGGCCGCCTCGCCCCCACAGACCCGGATGGGTATCGGCGAGCTGCCCCCGTGCGGCTCTGAGTAATCCCAGTAGATCCAGAACCTGTCGCCTTCCGGCACGTCGCCATAGATCGTCAAGCGGAACGTGAGCTTGATGGACCCTTGCTGATCGTCTCCTGACTGATTCTGCGACGTCATCGGGCCGCTGTCTGCGGCCGTGGGCGTGGCCAGCGCAATCAGCAGCAGTCCCGATGCGATGAGCGATGCTAGCTTCCTCACAGTAACTCCTCCTATGCTTACTGGTTGACCTGCCTGAGGCCGACACCTCGGGTCAGGTAACGTACTACCGAGCCAGGAGCCTGTAGATCATCTGGCGTCAAGTACACAGCAGCCGTCACGACAGCCCGGTCCTGACCATCCGCGTAGTATTCCTGCGGCACCACTCGAAGCAAGCTCGCGGGAGATGCCACCTTGTCGGACGGTACCACGAATACGTAGGTCAGGTAAGGTCCAGGTTCACTTACCCAAGGAGTGGCTCCGTCTCCGTTCCCACCGGTCTCCCAGCTGAATCCCTCACCCATTGCACGGGCTGGCCCTGGACATCCGATATCTATCTGCGGTGTGCCTTGCGCCAGCCCAGCCGCCACGAAGTCGGGGTGCGACTTAACCTGATCCAGAGCTTTTGCAGTGTACTGCTTCAGCTCGTCACTCGTCACGCTGGGGTCCAGCGACTCTACACAGATCCTCAGATGATCCCTATTGGAAGTGATGAACCCTGGACCGTTCGAGATACCGGTAAAACCCTGTGCCTCACTGAGGCGATAGCCCGTCACGATCCACACGGCTGTTGCTACCATCGCAAGCACGATGGCGCCCCACAGTCGCCCTGAGTGTAGGAATCTATTCCTCATGGTGTGCTCCTTTGGCTCGCTCATCTGGCGATCTCCGTGACCTTGGAGCGATCCGCATCCTGGGGATACCTCCAGTTGGTGTTGCCCGGGCAGTAGTAGTTGCCGTGCATCACGCTGTTGTTCTGGCACGGGTATCCGTTAGAGATAGGTCAGAGATACGGGGGAGCGCGCGTGGCGGGTGGAGAGAGATTGGTCGTTAGAGGAGATCTCAGCCCAGGAGGACGTTGGGAGTAATGGTGCTGATCGGATACGGCGCAAGCGAGAAGCGGGCATAGCCTCTCTATCTCCGGGGCCTTCTGGATACGCCGAACGCTCGCGACATATGCCAGTGCCGATACCTGTACCCCGGTCGGAGAATCCGTGTCGGCATCGTAATACGACGCCATGCTCCCCAGGGAGACAAGCAGCAGGCACCAGATCAGAAGGGAAGACAGGCGTGCTACACGCCAAGAACGGTGATACCACCTCTGCTGCGTCGTCTGGGCCCCCATGCGAGCGTGCTCCGATTTGAGTGATGTGGACGCGCGATCGGGATGCCTGCACGATTCACCAGTAGTAGATGGGCGCCACCGGGAAAGGTAACTGCTGATGCTGTCGCTGGACTGAGTATAGTGCGGATAGAGGCCGCCGTCAAGCTGCGTTTCTCGCTGACGCATACTCACCTGAGGGGTAGATATAAGGCAGCCTCCTGGTAAGATGGGGTTATCACACCCAAACCATCGGACCGAGGAGGCTTCAGATGCCATACCGAGTGCTTGCCGCTATCAACAGCGATCCTCCTCAAAGCGTAGCTTGTGCCTGACAGGGCTCGCCCGTGCTCTCTCTGCCTACACCTGGAAAGCGACGGGTCGAGCAGCCCAAGCACGACCTCCTCTGCACAGGCTCAAGCGGCTATGGCGCTTTGTAGCTAACGAGCGGGTAGATCCCGAGGCGGTGCAGCTAGCGCTCATCCCCTACACTCTCTCCTCGTTGGGCAAGCCACGACTGCTGGGCTTGGCGATGGACTGGGCTATGTGGGACACGATCACGCCCAAGGGGAAGCGAGTGCATTACCAGGTGCTGCGGATAGCGGTACCGAGGAGGGGCAGAGCGTTGCCCCTGTTGCAGCTTGCGCACTACCGAGACAGGCTGCCGGCAGGACTCCAGCCAGAACAGGATAGAGCAAGAGGCGCGGCCATGGGTGATACATGCCCTGCCGACGGCCTATACGTCTTCGGTAGTCGCTGGGGGATCGGGCTAGTCTCATCGGCTTGGCTCTCCCATTGCTCGATGACCTCGGCGATCTACCTACCCGATGCCTCCCTCATCCAGCTCTCTCAAGTGGGTATGTGTGAGACATTTCTCGACGTCCCTCGACCCCGAACCATACGACGCCGACGCGGCGCCCGTGTTACCCATGGGAGACGAGCCAGGCGAAGCCGTCGAGCGAGGTCGAGCCGTGGATGCGCACGCGCGGCAGCAGCAGCGGATCGTCCGTGGGCTCGGCGTAGCCGTAGATGGTCGTCACCGCCACCCTGAACCCGGCGCCCCGAAGGATCTGCACGTCCTGCGAGTCGTACCGCCCGCCCGGGTAGCTGAACGACACCGCCGGATGCCTCAGATGCTGCTCGATCGCTCGCCTCGCGTCCAGGATCTCGGCCCTCGCCTCTGAGTACGTGAGGCTCGGCAGGTCGTCGTGGTGGACGGTGTGGTCCCCCACCTCCACGAGCCCCGAGCGCTCCATCCACTCCAACTGCTCCCACGTCACGTACAGGGGCCAGCCCACCCGCGACGTGATCACGAACAGCACCGAGGCGAAGTGGTGGCGTCTGAGGATCGGCCAGGCGGTCGTGTAGAAGTCGCGGTAGCCGTCGTCGAAAGAGAGCACTATCGGCCTGGGCGGCAGGGCGAACCTGTGCGCGCGTGCCAGCGCGAGCTGCGCAAGCGTGATCGGGTGATAGCCGTGCGAGGCGAGGTACTGCATCTGCGCGGCGAACATCCGTGGGGACACGGAGAGATCCTCCCCCACGGGATCGCTCGGGCCGGGCGACGGCCTGATGTAGTGGTACATCAGGATAGGCACCGGCACCTTCCACCCCGCCGACCTCATCACGCGCCTCGGCGTCGGAGTGGGGGCGCTCGTGGCGGTCGCCGCGGGCGCGAGGGTGGGAACCGCCGTCGGGGCGGAGGTCGGGCTCGGGG
>CADDYR010000019.1 GCA_902810765.1 Chloroflexota bacterium | reverse complement strand
GACTCGGGCGCCGGCCGGAAGCGCGGCGCCGTTGAGGGATCCGGTGATGCGGATTTCGAATCGATTCTCGGCGTGCCGGGCCAGCAGTTCGGCCGTCGGCAGATCGGCGATGATCGCGCCGTCCTTCATCACCGCGATCCGGTCGGACAGCTCCTGGGCAACCTCCAGCTGATGGGTGGTCAACACGATCGTCTTGCCCTCGTCGCGGGCCAGATGCGCGATCCAGTCCTTGAACGTGCGGGCCGCCTCCACATCCAGGCCGATGGTGGGCTCGTCGAGCAGGAGGATCGGCGGGTCGGTGATCAACGCGGCCGAGACCGCGACCTTCTGCTGCATGCCACGGGAGAACGAGCCGACCGTCTCGTGGCGGCGATTCCACAGCCCCAGCTCGGTGAGCAACCGCTCGGCGCGCGGCTTGATCTCCGAGGCCCTCAAGCCCTTGAGCTGGCCGAAGTACATCAGGTTTTCCCACGCCGACAGCGGCCAGTAGACGTTGCGCGACCCCTCCAGGACCGCGCCGATCTGGAGCACCGCCGTGCCGCGCTGCCGGGCGATGTCGTACCCGTTCAACCGCACGGTCCCGGACGTCGGGGTCACCAGCCCGCACATCATCTTGATGAGCGTCGTCTTGCCCGCGCCGTTGGGGCCTAGCAGCGCGAACACCTGCCCGGCGGGCACCGCCAGGCTCACGGCCTCGACCGCTTGGACCGCCGATGGGCCCTTTCCGTACGTCTTGCTCAGCCCCTCGATCTCGATCGCCGGCCTGAGGCGCGGCCGCGCCTCCGTCGTCGCTCCCGCACCCGTCACCCGTGTCATGGCCGTCCTCCTAGGATCATCTCGCCTACATTGTATTCTACATTGTAGACATACGTCGTATAGGGTACAATACACGAGATGTTGTAGGGTGTCAAGGGGCCAAAGGAGGGAGTCCATGCCGACGAAGACGGACAGCGCCCGACGGGGCGGACAACGCCGATCGCTCGACCGGCGTCGGGTGCTGGAGACGTCGCTGGCGATCGTGGACGAGGAGGGGCTGGAGGCGCTGACCATGCGGCGGCTCGGGGCGGAGCTCGGCGTCGACGCGATGTCCGTCTACGGCCGTGTAGATGGCAAGGACGCCCTCCTCGATGGGCTGGTCGAACTGCTGTGGTCGGAGACCGCCGCGCCGACCGAAGGTGGAGTCGAATGGACCGAGCAGCTGCGCTCGTTCGCCCGTTCGCTCCGGGCTATTATCCGCCGCCACCCCCACGCGGCGCCGCTCCTCTTCCGCCCGAACGCGCTCCCCGAGTCCGCGCTCGTAGCGTTCGATGGGTACCTCGAGATCCTGCGCGACGCGGGGTTCGATGAGCCGCGCGCGGCCGAGATCCTGCGGGCCTTGATCGCCTACGGCAGGGGCTACGGCATGGCCGAGCTGTCCTGCTTCGTCCTATCGGGACCGCAGCAGGAACAGCCGTCATCGCCGCAGGAGCGGCTCGTGCGCCTGGGGCAGCGGCTCCCAAGGGGGATATCGCCCCGGCTGGCACGGGTCGCGGCGGCTATATGCGCCGAGTGCGACCCGGATTCGGACTTCGAGTTCGGGCTCGACCTGATCCTATGGGGCGTGAGGTCGGTTGATCGGCGAGCTCAAGCCTCGGAGCAGAAGACCCATATCGGAGGGGGGGGGGATACATGACGATAGGACAACTTGCCAGGGCTGCCGGAATCAACCCCCGTACGCTGCGTTACTACGAGCACATGGGGCTGCTCACCCCCTCAGCCCGTACCGAGGCGGGGTACAGGCTGTACACCGAGCGGGACGCCGAGCGCCTCGCTTTCATTCGCCGCGCCCAGAGCCTGGGGTTGTCCTTAGCTGAGATCGCCGACATCATCTCGGTGCGCGAGGGCGGCGCACCTCCATGCAGACACGTCCGTACCCTGGCCGAAACGAAGGTCCAAGAGATAGACGAGCGCGTCCGGGAGCTTGAGAAGCTACGGAGCGAGATGGTACGGCTGGCGCAGCTCGCACATGAGGTCGAGTCCGAGTGCGCAGGGAGTTCCTCGATCTGCCTGGCCTTTGAGCCGGCAGTATCCGCCAGTCCTTGACCTTCCACCAGGGGAGAATGTATATACTGCCGATACAGCGTGGGAGATGAGAGGATGCGGACCAGGCGGATAGCTCGCCTTGCTCCTGAGAATCCAAGCTCGACCGTCGCCACCGCGAGCGGGACGGGGCCCGTGGATCACGGACCCCGGATCCGGTACGCGACCGCCGCAGACGGCCACTAGCATTGCGTACCAGACGGTGGGAGAGGGCTCTCCCCTGGTGTACCTCGCGGGAGGTCCCTGGACGCACGTAGAGCTTGAGCGCAATCCCGGGTGCCGCTCCTGGTACGGTCGCCTCTCAGTCGTGCACAGGCTAGTTCGATACGATTTGCGGGGCACGGGTCTGTCGGAGCGAGACGTGCGGGACCACTCGCTAGAGGCCCGGATGCAGGACCTGGAGGCGGTGGTGGACGCTCTCGGCCTCAGCTGGTTCGCGCTGTTCGCAGCCCTCGACGCAGGCCCAGTGGCGGTGGCCTACGCCGTCTGTCATCCGGAGCGGGTATCGCGGCTAGTGCTCTGGTGCTAGTGGGCGAGGACCACCGAGCTCGATTTCTCCCAGCTCGGCGCGTGGTTCTCCCTGATCGGCTGGGACTGGAACCTCACCGCGGACGTATGCGCCCACCTGGTGCTCGGGTGGTCGGCTGGAGAGACCTGTAGGGAGGCGGCGCAGCGCCTGCAGGAGAGGGTTGCGCCCGAGACTCTGAGGGCCGCGCTAGTGTCAATGGCCGAGTTCGACGTCGCCGACCTGCTGCCAAAGCTGAGTATGCCCGTTCTGGTTCTGCACAGAGACCGAGTGCCCTGGCTCCCACTCGGAGTCGCGCGCGAGCTCGCCCGCCGCATACCCAACTCGAGCCTGAGGGTGTTCGAAGGCGAGTCCGTGGTCCCCTACCTCGATGATGTCGAAGCCGTGGCCGATGCGCTGGAGGCGTTCCTCGAAGCAGATGTAAGGCCAGGCGCGGATCGGAGCAGTCCCGACGGACTGACCCGGCGAGAGGTGGAGGTATTGCGTCTGCTGGCCTCGGGACGGACCAACCAGGAGATCGCCGAGACCCTATACCTGAGTGTCCGCACCGTCGAGCGTCACGTGGCGAACATCTACGGGAAGATCGGCTCCCGTGGCAGGGCTAGCGCCACTACCTACGCCCTCTCCCACGGGTTGATGTAGCCCTCCATCTCCACAAACCCCACGCGTTTACCGACATATGAGGATATATAGCGTCTAGTTCCACCACCGAAAATGGGTGGTAGCCCCGATGCCCTGCTCCTGATCCGCGCGGTAAGCTGATCGCGTTGACATCATGGCACAGATGAAAGGAGCACACGAATGTCCAACCACAATCTACGGGAAATCGCCAGAGCCGAGGCCGAGATCTTTCAGGAGACCGATCCGGTGCTGGTGGGCTCCATCTTCCGGCTGATGCGTCTGCTGCTCGATGGCGAGCCAGTCTCGACCGAGAGGTTCGCCTCGTCCTCCGGAATCACGCGCGAGCAGGCACGAGAGGTCTTCGAGAGCCTGCGCTCCTGGGGTGCGGAGTTCGACCAGGATGGCAGCTTCGTGGGTGCGGGGCTGACGCTGGTGCCCACACCATACTGCTACGAGGTGGGAGGTCCCGGGTTCTACACCTGGTGCGCGGGCGACGCCATCCAGTTCCCCTCATCTTCGGCCACATCGCGACTATAGAGTCGCCCGATCCCGTGAGCGGAGAGAGCGTTCGGCTCACCGTCGGGTTCGAGGGCGTGGAGAGCTTCGAGCCCGCCAGCGCCGTAGTATCGAGCGTGTCCGCCGGATTCAACGCCGAGAACGTGCGGGGCAGCATCTGCCAGTACGGCCACTTCTTCGTCTCTCCCAAAACAGCCAGGGAGTATACAGTCCGACACCCTAACGTGTCGCTCGAGATCCTCACTCCGGAGGGGGCATTTCGGATTGGGCAGCTCGTGCTGGAGCAGGAGCCGTTGAAAAGCATAGCGGAGGTGAGAGATGTAGACGGACAAGTACGAAGGGACAAGGGACATGCGACTGTGACACGATACGGAACCGTTGGCTACGACCTCAGAACTGTGGGGCGCTGGAGCCGCTTCGGCTACGGGCTGCTCATCGCGGCCGGCGCAACAGCCAGCACGCTGGCGAGGCTCGGCCAGACGTACGACCCCGCAGGATTCCTACTGCAAACCGCGATCGCTTTCGCGGGGATCGTGGTGGCCTACCTGGTCGTCTGCTGGCTCCTCGGCGAGCGGGCGTTTGCCCACGCCTCCCCCTGGCTCAACACCCTCATCCTGGTTGGGCCGGCCCTGGGGGTCGCCTACTGGAATCTTACCCTGGGACACGCGCTCGGCTTCGATTTACCCGCGGCGTTGACGCTGGCAATGCTGGCCTACATCGGCATCTCCCTTACTGACCTTACTGATAGGAACCTTCATCGGCTACGGCGGCTGTGAGGTGGCGGCGCTGCCTATCTTGGTCTTCCGACGTCGCTACGTGACGTACTGCGTCCCAATCGTCCTGGTCGACGCTGCGGAGCGCGGCTGGCTCGAGTCGAACGGCCCGCGGCGCGGGCTGTGGATCGCGCTCGGTGCCGAGTCTTTGGTGACGATCCTGCTCGGCATCCTGGGGATCCAGCCACCCGTCAGCGGCCCGGCCTTCCTGGTGGAGGTCACGCTCGTGGTGATGCTCACGTACCTCAATTTGGGCCACAGCGGAAAGCGGCAGGATGCTCGTCCTGCTCGGCGCGCTGCTCCTGATACCGCCGTTCCCGACAGGCCGCGCGAGGGGTAGCAGGATGATGAATCGAAGAAAGGAGAGACAATCCATAAACTATAGATCACACCAAAAGCGTTGGAGCAAGACGAGGGAACAGCTACTTCACCCGACGCCTTGGGGGTGAGCGATGCCGAACGGGATCGTGCGATGGCCGAGCTCCGCACGGCCTCTACGGAAGGGCAGCTAACGCTCGAGCAGTTCTCCGAGCGCCTCGACGCCGCCGTCAAAGCTAGAACCAAGGGAGGGATCTCAGGCATCACGTACGACACCCTTTTGCCCCGACAGTATCAGCCGTGCCAGGGTCAGATAGGTCCACAAGGATATGGGTTGCGGCGATACTGGGCGAGAACCATCGGGCCGTGCACCAGGTACCGAGCGGCGGTGGACCTTCGTCAGGCGCAGACTGTTAGCGGTGGCGTAACGGTGAGCGCCTTCGCTCTTCTGGGCGAGGTGCGGATCTTAGTGCCCAGGGATGCCGACATCGAGCTGGACGGCATCGCGGTATGTTGCGAGAAGTCCGTTCGTTACAGCCCCGGCGACGCCGGGGTCGAGGCGCTCCGGGTGCGCGTCCACAGTTACGCGCTCAGGGGGGATGTCGTGGTCGTAGACGATGACTCGCTTCAGGTTCCAGGCACGAGTAGGGGCTGCTGCTAGTCGATAACCGCCTTACTTGACCTTCCACTCAGGTGGAAGGTGTACACTCCGAACGAAGACAGGAGTGTGCATATGGCGACGAATCGCTACGAGTTGGTGATACTGGGCTCCGGCTCCACCGCTTTCGCGGCGGCCATCAGAGCGGCGGAGCTGGGCAAGCGCGCGGTGATGACCGAGGTCAGGACCGTGGGAGGCACCTGCCTCAACCGGGGCTGCCTGCCCTCCAAGAACCTCATAGAGGCCGCTAAACTGTTGCACGACGCCCGCAACCCTCGCTATCCGGGCATCGAGCCCACGGAGCCGGACCTCGATTTCGGCACCCTCGTCGAGCAGAAGGACGAGGTGATTGCCGGCTACCGGGAGAAGAAGTACGACAGCATAGCGGACAAGAGCCAGGATATAGATATAGTCCGGGGACGAGCGAGCTTCCTCGATGCCTACACCGTATCGGTGGACGAACAGACGCTGGAGGGCGAGTGGTTCCTGGTGGCGCTCGGCTCGAGTCCGTACATCCCTCCCATCGAGGGGCTGGAATCCGTGCCGTACCTGACGAGCGACCTGCTCACAAGCCAGGAGGACCTGGAGCTACGCGAGCTTCCCCGGGCATTGATCATCATCGGAGGCGGGTACATAGCGCTGGAGCTGGGTCAGATGTTCTCCCGATTCGGCACGGACGTGACCATCCTCGAGCGCGGGCCTCACGTGCTGGCGCACGGCTACGAGCCGGAGGTGGGGCAGAGCATTCAGGACATACTCACCGACGAAGGTGTGGTGATCCGGACCGGTACCGGGGTGCAACGAGTGCGGCAGGAGGGCGACGGCGTCGTGGTAACGGTCTCCACCCGTTCCGGGCAGCAGGAGCTGCGCGCCGAGAGGCTGCTGGTGGCCACGGGACGCAGGCCCAACACAGCCGAGGTAGGTCTTGAGCGGATTGGAGTGGAGACCGACGAGCTCGGGGCCATCAAGGTGGACGAGCATCTGAGGACCACCGCAGAACATATATGGGCGGCGGGCGACGTGATAGGCACGGAGACCGCAAGCCAGATGGCGACCCCTGTCGGAGCCCACGACGGCGCGATAGCCGCGCACAACGCGCTCTCGGGAAAACCACCGAGAAAGGTAGACCATCGCGTCATACCGAGGGCGATCTTCACCGACCCGCAGATAGGGCTGGTGGGGATGACCGAGGAGGAGGCGATAGCCGCAGGACATCGCTGCTGGTGCAACACGCTCCCTATGGAGCTGGTGCCTCGCGCCGGAGCCATCCGAGACACGAGGGGCGTCATCAAGATGGTCGCGGACGCGGACACCGACGAGGTGCTGGGGGTCTCGATGGTGGGAGCAGCAGCCGCCGAGGTGATCCACGAGGCGGCGATGGGACTGCGCTTCCGAGCGAAGCTCGACGATTTCATAGACCTCTTGCACGTGTATCCGACGATGGCCGAGGCATTGAAGATAGTGGCGATCTCGCGCTACAAGGACCCGGGCAAGCTGTCGTGTTGCGCCGAGTAAGGAGGAACGATGGGAATGAAGGAGGGAGTGGAGCCCTGGTTGCGATACTACCAAGCAATACTGATGGCATTCCCCGAGCTGGGAGGACCGCCCGGCCCAGGCTGGCTGAGAGCGAGCGCCGAGGCGCTGGGATTGGAGGCCGAGCCCGCCCTCAACGAGCTGGTGAGCCATGGTCTGATCTATCGAGACCCGGTCACAGGGGCTATCACCGCCGCCTGGCCCTTCTCCGCGGTGCCTACACCCCACTTGGTCGAGCTCGGGGATGGGAACGCGTTGTACGCGATGTGCGCGATAGACGCCTTGGGCATCCCGATAATGCTGGGCGTGGATGCCACTGCGAGCTCCCAGGATCCGGTGAGCGGGAAGCCGATACGCGTGGTGTTCCGCTCCGGAGGGAGGGTGTGGGAACCTCCGGAGGCAGTGGTATTCTACTGCAAGCCCAAGGGTAGGGAACCGAGCGCCGAGCGGGGGTGCGGCTACATCAACTTCTTCCATTCGATCGAGTCCGCCCGGGCGTATCTGGATTGCCACCCTCATGTCGAGGGACGGATACTGTCCCGGTCGGAGGCGATGGAGGTGGCCGAGAGGCAGTTCGGCTCCCTGCTGGCGGACTCAGGCCCGAGCTGTTGCTCCTGCTGAAGGGGCATCGAAGTACCGACTTAGATTTTGGCAACGGCACTTGGCCCCTTTTGGACCTCCGTTTGTGTCGAAACCAGCGGGGGGATATACTCGATCCAGCCACCAAGTGCCTACACCCGTAGTTCCCCACACTTTATAGAGTAACAGAGTACTAGCTTGCCGGTTCGCGGCAACCTGCCCAAGCAGATCGTTGATCGTTGCCGCGACCGTCTCGGCGTGGTCGTCCGGAACGAAGTGCTTGCTGTGGTAGATGCGGTCGATGGGCACCCCGAGTTCGTACGCCAGGCGATAACCGTAGCCGATCTTCTGGAACTGATCGGCCGCCCCCCAGACGAGCCTAGCCGGTAAGCTGAGGTGAGGTATCAGGTCGGTGATGGCAAGGGTGTCTTGGACGTCGAGTGAGCGAACCTGCCGGACGAAGGCTGCCGCGCCACCGCATGAGGCGTAGTGCGGCCAGTGCTCGCGCACAGACTCCTGTGCGCACCCATCGTTGTCGTGACCCTGCCGGATGAACAGACCTAAGATCTGGCGAAAGCGTCGGTCAGGGATTCCCGCGATCAGCGCGCCCATCGACCGCACGGCCTTCACGCCGGGTATGGGCCAGGAGTCGTAGGAGATGGCGTTCGTCAGTACAAGGCCCTGCACCAGCTCGGGATGGCGCACAGCAAGTATCTGTACGACGCCGCCGCCGAGATCGTGGGCCACGATCTCGGCGCGCTCGAGACCAACCTCCCGCATCCACGCCGCCAGGTAGTCCGCCTGCTTCGCCACGGAGATGTCGCGGCCAACGCCCTGCTCTATCGACGCCCCGTATCCCACCATCTCCCATGCCAGGCTGCGAGCTCTGTGCACAAGCGGCATCACATGCCGCCACAGTCGCGGGCAGGTGGTAATGCCGTGAATAAACACAACAGGCTGTCCCTCGCCCTGTTCCTCCCACCGCATGAGTATTCCATCTACGTCGACCGACTTAGATTCCATTTGTCCCTCCTTTCTGCTGTGCACGTATTGGACGATCTGCGCAATCTTGTGCCGGTCGCGCCGTCCACTCTAGAGCCTGTTGTGCACTTTCTGGGAAGTCTGCGTACCACAAAGGGTTACAGAGCCGGGGCGAGTGGTGCGAACGCGACGATATTCACGTTCCGCATACGATTTCACCAAAGTTCATAACACTCTCTAAGAACACCGCCTCGCCCTCGACCAGGTCGGTTACGTACTCAAACGTGGCGCCGGGCAGCCACCAGCGGAGGAGGTGCACTCCCGCACACGGTCGTACCCTCGTATACCCGCGGCCCGTCACACCAGCGCATCCTCCACTCCGTTGCGTGTAAGGTCGTCCTGTACCTGTCCGCACCTGCTCTCTCAGGTGATTATCGAACACCTCCTGAGCCGTCCGGTCACGCGTGCCTTTGATTGCTACCCGTGCCCGCCTGGCCAAGTGAGCATGGACATGTTCGCCACCACCCCAGGACGGCTGATACGCACCTCGCCTGCCCTCTCCGCCTGTCGCACCTCTTGGGCCGACTTGAGCGTCCTGGCCTGCAAGCCATCCTTCCAGGTCACCAGGTTCAGCTGCCGCAGCGGCCTGTACCCGCCCGTGCCCGGTTGGCTGTCGAACACGTCGGGCTGGAAGCCCAAGGGGCCTCCATCCTTGATGCCGTTGGTGAAGACGTACACGTTGGCGACCATCGAGTCCGGCACATCAGCGAGAGAGGGTACCACCGGCACAGGCGAGCCCATCATCTTTGTAAGCACGCCCGCGATCTTCGGGTCCGATACCTCGGTGTGGATGAAGAGTATCTCCTGACCCTCAGCGTAGCCCTTCACGGGTGAGGCGTTGCTGTCGGAGCCCATATCTCCCATTGCAGGCGGTGCCCCGGCCGGTCTGATCGCTGTGTACGCCAGGACAAAGCCGGCCATCAGCACGGCCAGCACCGCAGTCACGATCAAATTGCGTTTCATCCGTCTTCCACCTCCTTTGACTCGCTTGACTGAACTGCCTCCTCAGGGCCTCAGGCGAAGCGGGACTTGAATACCGTGAATGCGATCAGAAAGCTCACGCCTATAGCCAGGTAGAGCCCAGAGAAGAAGACCCGCGCGGAGCGCTCGCTCACGCGGCCGTGCAGGCGGGTGCCGAGGAGTGCCCCAACGAAGGCTCCCGGCACAGCCCATACGATGAGGTTCCACGGAATTGTCCGGAGGCCGCTCGTCACAGCCAGCTGGACCAGGTGCACCGCTGCCGCGCCGACGACCGTTGCCGCCACAACAACTGTTGAGGTTGCAGCCGCTATAGGCACCGGGAAACGGGATCTGCGCACCATCGTGGGGAGAGTGGCCTCACCGACGCTCGTGGAGATGAGCCCTGCCAGCAGCGCACTGGCTCCCGAGAAGAGCCTCTGAAGAGACAGGCCGCTCGCGCAGTAGTCATAGCTCTTCGTAACAGCCCTCACTTGACGGCGCTCACCCTCTGGGCAGCTCTGATCGGCGCACTCGGACTCACAGACCAGGCACGGACAGGGTGGCTCGGCTCTCCGCCCAGACTCCTGGTGCCCAGTGAGCAGCCAGGCAAGCCCCAGCATGGCTACCCCGTACCCGAGCCTCAGCACCTGGGTGGGCACGTAGTAGGCCAGCAGGGCACCGACCATTCCGAGCGGCAGCGTGATCACGATCAGTGACAGCGCGGAACGCCAGTCCACCAGCCGCATGCGCACGTAGCGGTACATCCCAGCGCCGAAGCCCGAGGTCTCCAGGAAGAGCGAGATCCCGATCGCCTCGACGGTCGTGAGATGGGGCACGCCGAGGAGGGGGGAGCCGATCAGGAAGAGGGGCGTTAGCAGGGCTGCCCCGCTGATACCGCTGAACCTTGCGGTCCCCGCAATGATGTTGCAGGCCGGCAACATGAACCAGTAGACGGTCCAGTGGAGCTAATAGCCTATGCTGCGCCCATCGCGCTCCGGAATGCAGAGCTCCACCTGAGTGCCGCGCGGCTTCCCCAAGAGATCACAGTGTATCTTCAGTGGTTACCACCTCCCCGCGCACGATCACCGCATTGCTCTGTGGCAATTCCGAGGAGGACGCACAGCTCCGGCAGCGTCCGATGTGTACCTTCGACGCCGCCAGGCCGCCAATGCCCACAATGAGCGCCATCAGCGAGAGCCACACACTGCTGGTCCGGAGCCCTACGAGGCCCACCGCAAGCAGGAACGGCAGCCCCATCGTTAGGAAGCAGACACCGCCAAAGATACCATGTGCCGCCCATATTGATCTCATCTCAACCCCCCTACGCCACTTGGAAGCCACGCTCGACTATCGCCTCGCGGATGCCGTCGGGCTCTGCGACTCCCTCCCCGTACGTCACCGTCACCACCTGCTGTTCCGGGTTGCCCGTCACGTCCTCCACTCCGTCGAGCTTGCAGGCGGCATCCTTGATGGACGCGAGGCAGTGCTCGCAGTGCATGTTCGCTATCTGGAGCGTCAGTTGCCTCTCCTTGCCCCTCCGCGCCTTCGGCAGCAGCCGTCCCGCGAAGGAGTTGGTGAGCACGGTGGTGACGCTCGCTATCATCGCGATCATCGCCCATACCGGATGCACCAGCCCCGTTACCGCCAGCGGCACGCCGATACCGTTGAACGCAAACGCTAGGCTGAGATTTTGGACAGTCCTGCGGTATGACGCCCGCCCTATGTGGTACGCGTCCGTGACCGCGCCCAGTCGCTCACCGACCAACACCACGTCCGCAGACTCTATGGCTATGTCAGTGCCAGCACCTATGGCGATGCCCACATCCGCCTGCATGAGCGCCGGCGCGTCGTTGATGCCGTCGCCCACCATCGCCACCCGGTGGCCCTCTCGCTGCAAGGCTCGCACAGCCTCCGCCTTCTGCTCGGGCAGCACCTCGGCGCGATACTCGGTGATGCCCACCGCCTCGGCCACCGCTCGAGCCGTCCGGGCGTTGTCGCCCGTTATAATCACCGGCTCGAGACCCGCCTCCCGCAGGCTACACACGGCCTCGGCAGCGTCCGGCTTGAGCTGGTCGGCTATGGCGATGAGCCCCGCCACCTGGCCCTGTGTGGCCACCGCGACCACCGTGTAGGCGCGCTCCTGCATCGCCTCGACCATCTCGCGCGCCACGCCCAGCTCGAGGCCCTGACCCTCAAGAAAGCGCGGGCTGCCCACCACCACGTCGCGTCCCTCGGCGGTCGCGGTCACCCCCCTGCCCGACACCGCCTCGAAGTGCTCAGCCTTGGGTACCTCCAGCCCTTGTGCCTCCGCCGCAGCCACCACGGCTCTCGCCAGCGGGTGCTCGGAGCTTGCCTCGGCCGCTGCCGCCAGCCTCAGCACCACTCTGTTGTCGTGCCCGGCAGCCGCGACCACCTCCATCACCGCGGGCTCCCCACGGGTTATGGTGCCCGTCTTGTCCAGCACCACCCTGCGCACGTCCTTGAGCACCTGGAAGGCCTCTCCGGAACGCATGAGTATCCCTCGCTCCGCGGCCATACCCCCGCCCCGGATCATGGCGAGAGGCGTCGCCATCCCGAGCGCGCAGGGGTAGCCCAGCACCAGCACCGCGAGCGCCGCGAACACCGCCCGCGTCCAGTTTGGCTCGCCCGTGACCGCCCACGCGCCGAGCGTCCACACCAGCACCGCCAGCAGCGCGAAGCCGAGCACCGCAGGCACGTACACCGCAAGCACTCGGTCGACGAGCGCGAGCAGTCCGGGCTTGAGAGCTCTGGCCTCCTCCACCTGCCGCGCCACCTTCGACAGGAAGCTCTCCTCGCCCACCTTCGTGACACGCACCAGCAGCATCCCCGTCTGGTTGACCGAGCCGCCGATCACCTCATCTCCCGGCTCCTTCTCCTCCGGGATGGACTCACCCGTCACGAGGCTCTGGTCGACGCCCGAGGCGCCCTCCACCACCTCGCCGTCCACCGGTATCGACTCCCCCGGCCGGATGCGCACCAGATCTCCGGGCCGCACCTCCTCGACCGGCACCTCCTCCTCCCGGCCGTCGCGCACTACCCGAGCAGTGGGCGGCACCAGCGCGAGCAGCTTCCTTACGGCCTGGGAGCTGCGGGTGCGCACCCGCAACGACACGTAGCCGGAGAGCAGGTGATAAGTAGTAATGAAGACGGCCACAGCCAGGAAGTCGGGGATGGGGAACGCCGAGAAGACGTAGCCCAGAAAGCCTCCCAAGAGTCCCGCGAACGCCCCGAGCTCCAAAAGCACGTGCTGGTTGAGGATGCCTCGACGCGCGGACGCCCAGGCCATCGTGAGGATGTGCCAGCCGGGACCGAACACCGTCGAGAGCGCGAGCGTGGGCATAAGCCAGAGCATGAAGGGACGTGCCGAAGCCGGCACCAGACCGAACACCATCAGGAGCATGCCGATGAGCCCGAGGAACGCCATCACGCCGGCGTACAGCAGGTTGTTGCGCTCCCCTCTTAGCTCCGCCGCCTCCTCCTCGAACGTGCGCACCTTGCCGGCATCACGCACGGTGTAGCCAAGGTCGAGAATCGTCTCCTTGATCTGGGCGGGCGTAACCTTATCGGACTCGTACTCTACGAGCGCCTCCTCGTGGGCGAGGTTGACGCTCGCGCTCCTCACGCCCTCCATGCGGTCGAGCGCCTTGGTCATGCTCGCCACACAGAACGAGCAGGACATCCCCCCTACCTTGAGCTGCAGATGCTCAGTGCCGTCCGTTGTGGCAAAGGCTGCTGGGTCGTTGGTTTGTAGTGCCCGGTTACTACCAGGATCCGAGTTGCCGATCATCGCCTCTGCTGCGCAGCCTCGTACCCGAGCTGATCTAGCTTGGCCTGTACCTGCTCGGCGCTCACCTGAGCCGGGTCTACCTGTACGCGCACATCCTGGGTCTTGTGACTCGTCTCGACGTTCTCCACGCCCGGCAGCCGCCGGAGGGCGTTGCCCACCCGCTGTTCGCAGCCCTCGCAGTGGATCTTCTGCTCGCCCACCACCTTGAAGTCAATCGTCTTGCTAGCCATTGTTCTGCCTCCTTGTGCTACTTCGCTACTGCCCGCTCGAAAGCCGCTCGGAGGTCCGGCTCCTTTACGAGCCCGTCGAGGCGCTCGATGTCCTCGCCGTCACGGAACACGATCACCGTGGGGATGCTCATCACCTCGAACCGCTCGGCCACGGACATGTCGCGCTCTATGTCCACCCGGTAGACGGCTACCTGCCCCTCGTACTCTTCAGCCACCCGCTCCAGGCGCGGCTCCAGCACATGGCAGGGGGCGCAACTGTCCTGATAGAAGTCCAGCGCCGCCGGCAGCTCAGACAGAAGTACCTTCGAATCCACCTCGACCGCCTGTACCTTCTCGATCGCCATATTCTCGACCCCCGAAGGCATCATAGACCTTACAGTCGACTGGAATGTCAAGGGGCGGTCGCAGCACGAAGGCCAGGGGCTAGGCGTGATGCCTCCCATGCGGCGCCAGGGAGAGGGTGCTCAGAAACTGCGTATCGTGACGTGCTCCCTCGTGCCGCTCGATGATCCGGCAGTAGTGCGCCCCTTCGGACACGTTCTCCGCAGCCTCTTGCCGCATCCTGATTAGCTCCTGCCGGAAATCAGATAGCGCGCGCATGTACTCATCAACCTCGGTCACCTTGCGGCCCAATAGTGCGACCACGTGCTTGCACGGTTGCTCCCCGCTATCTCGCAGGCTCAGGATATCCCTAATCTCCTCCAGTGACAGCCCGATCTTCCGAGCTTTGGCTATAAAGCGCAGCCGTTGCAGGTCCGCAGCCGTGTACAGCCTGTACCCATTCGCGGCTCGCCGGGCTGCCGGGAACAGACCTATCTGCTCGTAATAGCGAACGGTCTTCGGGTTGACGCCAGCTTGTTCCGCAAGCTTACCTATCCGTAGGTTGTATTCCGCTCCTGCAGGCATCTCGGCTCCTCCCTGTCTCACAGCTACCGCCGCAAGTAATCTGCCCATACCATGCCGGACTGGGACACGGGCCTTGGCACTACACGTGCTGCGCTTATTAACGCTGATATTAGACCTTATCCGGAAACCTGGAGACGGAAGAGCTTGTCGAAGACGAGCTGGGCGCAGGCCAGGTGTAGGAAGGCAAGGAAGCTCTCCGCCTTACGCACCAACAGCCTCCTGCTTCGGTTCAGCCACCTCACTCAGGACGCAGCACCGCGATGCCGTCGAGTGCAGCTGCTAGCAGCTTCGAGTCGTGGCGGTTAGCCCCGTCTATCACCGTATTCCCCGTCCCCCTGTCAGCAAGCTCGTCTTCGTGCCCCGCTTGCCCCTGTCGGTGGGATTCGGACCTGCCGCGCTGTCTGTACTCCCTTTTGGGACCAGTGGCGCCTTCCCCGTCCGCTGCCTGCCACTCCCACTCGATGCCTGCCAACTCGTCGTACTCTGTTAGCCTAGTGCAGCGCCCGAAAGAAGCCCTGCTCTACCCACTCTTGGAATCGGTCGTAGACGGTGGAGCTGGCTCCCAGCTGTCTGGGCAATGCGTTCCACCGGATGCCTGTCCTAAGAGATCCTTTCAAAACCATCATAGGAGGAAGTTGAGGCAGATGAGGGAGCAGCCCAGGTGGAGGAAGGCGAGATGGATGTCGGCACGACGCTCGTGGCGAAGGGCGAGCCTGCGGTACTGGCTCAGCCACGCAAGGGTCCTCTCCACGCTTGCCTGCACCTTCTGTAGTCGTAGCCCTTGTCCGCGTGCACCTTCCCCGGCCGCCTTCTCGGTCTGCCCCTGGGTCGCTTGATCGGTGGTATCGCATCTATGAGGGCCTCAAACACCATCGAGTCGTGCCGGTTAGCTGCCGTGATCAGCGCTGTGAGCGGGATGCCCCTTCGGTCCGAAACAACGTGGCGCTTCGTGCCCGGTTTGCCCTTATCCGTTGGATTCGGCCCAGCCCCCCTTTTGGCTGGAATGCTTGCGCTATCCAGGCTCGCTCTCGACCAGTCTATCGGCTTCTCCCAGCCGGTCCAGCAGCACACGATGCAGTCGCTCCCATACCCCTGCCAGTCTCGTAGCCGCCTCCAGCAGGTGATGCCCGATCCCCGAGCCCATCTCGCGTGGTAGCATCTGCCAGGGGATACCAGACTTCAACACGAAGATGATGCCTGAGAGTGCTGCCCTGTCGGGTATTCTGGGCCTGCCGCCCTTCGGCTTGGGCAGCTCCTTTGGCAGTAGCGGCTCGATGCTCTCCCACAGTTCGTCACTCACTAGTTGCTTGCCCATAACGGGTAAGTCTACCTACTCACATCCGGGTTTTGAAAGATGCTCTTAGGAACTTCCGGCAGAGATGGGCCAGTCGGACTACGCATCCTCCAGCGTCGACTCCAAGCCCTCACGGTCCAGTATCGTGATACGGCGCCTGGACAGGGTGATGTAGCCGGAGGACTGCAGGTCGTGCAGCGCCTTCGTGACCGTCTCCCGGTACGCGCCGACCATGTCGCCCAGCTCCTCGTGGGTGATGCCTTCGATCGCGCCGCCCTCCCTGCTGAGGCGGAGCAGCACTGAGGCCAGGCACGCCGGCACGTCTCGGTACGCCAGGTCCTCCAAACGCGCCTCGCTCTCTGATAGCCTCCTGCTCAGGATCTCGATTATCCTAAGGCCCGCCTGCGGCTTCGAGAGCACGAGCCTCTCTATGTCCGCCTGGCTCATCACACACAGGAAGCAGTCCTCCAGCGCCTCCGCAAACGCGTCGCGCATGCGCTCCCCCAACAGCGGCATCTCACCGAAGAAGGTGCCGGGCTCGAGGATGGAGATGTCCAGCCTCTTGCCGCCCGGTCCCACCCTCGACAGTCTCACCCGGCCGGACTTGAGCAGAAACAGCCCCTCAGCCCTATCCAGGTGCCTGTATATGGCCTGCCCCCTCTCGACGGTGGTCATGCGCGTCATCCGGTCTAGCATCTCCATCTCCTCCGCCGACAGGTCGCAGAAGATGTCCACCTTACTCAGATACTGGCGCTTGTACGGGGCCAGCTCCCGCGTGGGACTGTCACTTCTCCCGAACAGCTTGGGAAATATCCCCGATCTCGCAGGCATTTATCGTCCTCTCATTCATGCTCGCGCCTTCAGCCTACATGCTGCCCCTGCCTGCTCAACCTGCGGCACAGACATCTGTGCCGCTTTGCCCGTCCTTGGTGCTACCGAAACAACGCGGGCGCGTGCTCGAGTAACGGAATCAGGAGCAGGTTCAGTACGAGGAAGCTGAGAGCGAAGCTGGCGAACACGTACGTGAGGGCACGATCGCGCCGTCTGCCCGAGTCTCCGACGTTGCAGCTGGCTCGCCTTCGCGCAATCCACAAGCCGGCCAGCAGGGCAAGAGCCAAGCCAGCTAGCTGGAAGTATCTCTGGAAATCGAGCAGCCGTTGTAGCTCGGTCACGGTGCCGAGACCGGCGCCCAGCGCGATCGCGACCGCGGACGGCAAGCAGCAGAAGCTTGCGACGATTGATCCGAGGACGCCACCGGCAAGCGAGCGGCCGTGTGATATCTCAGGCTCGTCCACGGACAACCTGGCAATGTTATCCGGGCCGCTCACGCCGCCAGCCTCCCGACTTGAGCCTTCAGCTCACTGTTGGAGGGCTCGACCAGGACCGAGCCGTCGGGCATGAGGATGGTCGGCGCTCTCCACACCCCTCCGTTCAGGCCCAGCATTGTCTCCTCGGCACCCTCTGTACTCTCGATGTCCACCCATCTATACCTCGCTCCAGCACCTTTCGTGCTCGGTGGCAGTCGGCGCACTGGATAGTCCCATACACGATAGTCTCGCCTGTTTCCATCGATCAGTCCTTGCCTTTCTTGCCCGTGCTGCCGACGGCATCATTCCCGTGTTCCATGATCTTCTGTATCAATTGACTCGGGCTCGGATTGCCGAGGTAGATGACTTGCCCGTCCAGTAGATAGGTCGGCGTGGCGACCACACCTGCCGGAACCGTCTGCTCGCCGTCCAGCTCCACGATCTCGACCTTCAGCTCCGGCAATGCCTCACGTGCGTAGACGGCAAGCTCTCGTGCCGTGTCACACGTCGCGCAGTTAGCTGCAATCACTATACTGAGCATCGTAGTAATCTGCCTTCTCTCCAGCAACATTATCCCGGCGGGCGTCCGCCCGTACCGTGATGCAGCTTACATTCCTCCGGGGTCTGACTGCGTGGAGACGCGCCGGCGGCACGACAAGGGTCGCTGGTGGTATCGCACGTGCTATCGTCAGGCCTTGAGGTAAGCACGACGGGCTACGAAGCTCGGTTACGCGTGCGCCAGGGGTAAGATACGCTTGGAACAGAGTAGTCAAGATATCGCCCGGTCGTCAGAGCCGTTCCTGCCCCAGCGACGCGGGATCGTGGGACTGTCGCTTCTCGGTATAGCCAGCATGGCCGCGACCACCCTGCTGCAGACGGGCATAATCAAGCACCTGCCCGATCCCCCCTTGAGGAGCTTCAGGTCCGACAAGGTGAACCTCTCGCCCGAGGCCTACCCTCTCGGCGTACCCGACGGTCCAATAGCCCTCGTCAGCTATGCCCTCAACCTGCCGCTTGCCGCGGCCGGCACGGCGGACCGGGCGACCGAGCTGCCCTGGATACCCATCCTCGCGGCCGCCAAGGCTTCCGTAGATGCCTTGGCGGCCCTGTGGTACTTCTACCAGATGCCGGCCAGGGAGAAGGCCTGGTGTATCTACTGCATCACCGCGCAGCTGGCCAGCCTCGGAGTTCTCGCGCTCTCGATCCCGGAAGCCCGGCGGGCCGTGCAGAGAGTCAAGGGCTAGAGGTCCCTTACGGCCCCTTGCCGGGCCGCAGCCACCAGAGTATCGGCGCGGCCCAGAGCAGCGCCAGGATGACAAAGAGAGCAATCGACCACGTGGGAGTGGTGGTCAGGAGATCGCCAACGGCTACGATAGCTACCACAGGGGGCAGCGTGCCCAGGAAGGTTGCAATGGCGAACGTGCGGACCGGCATCGAGGTGAGGCCGGCCGCGTAGCTCAGCCAGTCGAAGCTGAATGCCGGCAGCAGCCTCATCAGGAAGACGGCCCGGTCGCCCAGCCTGTCGGTGAGCGCATCCACCCTCGCTGTGCGCTCGGGCCCCATGCGACGAGCGAGCGAGCCAGAAGGCGATCAGGGCGCCCGCCTCCGCGCCGATGAGCGTCCACACCGTGCCCCAGAACAGACCGAAGGCGAGCCCGGCTGCAATGTCGAACGGCACCTACGGAATCGGAGTAACCACTATCGCCAGCACCATCAGAGCGACGTAGAGCGCGGGAGCGGCCAGCCCCCAGCCCTGCAGCCGGGTGCCGACAGCGTCCGGCCTCAGGTCGATGAACCGGCCGAACACTTGCTCGACGAGGAGCGACAGCAGAATGCTCGTCAGCAGGAAGCCGGCGATATAGAGGGTCCTTCTTCCCCTCGGTTCCGAGATGCCCACGGGTCCGATCCCGCAGCTCACCTACGGTCGCAGCGCGGTCAGCAAGGAGTATCCCAGCCGGCCATCTTGCACGCAGCTCGCTGCGGTGCGGGCCATCTCCTTTGCCTGGTCGATGTTTCCGACCGGCAGCATGATCTTGCCGAGCTTCGTCATCAGCTCCACGGCGAGGAGCTTCGCGCGCACGTCGTGCACCATCCGGCTCAGAGCCTCATCGTGCGACTCGACCGCCAGTTGGGTGAACCCGGCGACCTCCAGCTGTCTGGCGTACTCATCGACCGGCTGCGCATCCCCAAGACAGGCCACCCACCCGAGCAGGGTGTTGAGCTCCTCGGTGAGGGTGCCGCTGCGGGTGAGGTCGGCGAGGCCGAGCCTGCCGCCCGGCCGAACTACTCTGTGGAACTCCCTGGACGTTGCGGTCTTATTTGGGAACGTGCAGTACGCGCACTCGCAGACAATCGCGTCGAACTCACCGTCCGCAAACGGCAGACACTCCGCGTCCCCCTGCACGAAGCTCACCCGATCCGACACCCCCGCCTCAGCCGCCGCCCGCGCCGCCTCCGCCACGTTGACCGCGCCGTAGTCCACCCCCACCACCCTGCACCCTAAGCGCCTCGCCAGAAACACCCCGCTCGTACCCTTCCCCGCGGCCACGTCAAGCACGCGCGTGTGTGGGCCGATGCTGAGAAGCTCGCCCAGGCGCTCGGTCAGCGCTAGTCCTCCAGGGTGGAACGAGTCGCCGAGCAAGAGGCGCGCCCAGTCGCTCTCGTACACACCCGCGCAGCAGGACTTGACGCCCTCAGCGGGCTCGCTCAAACTTCTGTTCTCTGTCATCGCGCCGCTCCATTGCCCTGTTGGTTGCCAGGTGAGGCGTGGGGGAACGAGAACTCCAGCGGCGGCGGATCGAACCGGACTCCCTGGTGGCGGGCTCGCGCTCGCGCTCGGGTACGGGCGCTTAGCTGCTCGAATGCCTGCTCACGATAACCCACGTTGTTGTACGCGCAGAACGGTATCTGCTTGCCGTCCGGCAGCAGAACCTCCTTGCAGCACTTCATCAGGTGCTTCTGATTGAACGTCCAGGGGTCCATGAAGTCCTGGAGCATGATCGTGAAGATGCGGTTGACAAAAGCGCCGATATCCAGCCCCTCCGGCAGCCCGCACGCCGCGCAGGAGATCGCGAGCCGGCTCGTTACCTTGTCCGAGCCGGGTACGGCCGAGGACGACCAGAGGCCCTCGAGCGCGGTCTTGACCTCCGAGCCCAGGTCGGGCAGCACGCGGTTCGTGATGTAGTCGAGGTAGTCCTCCACATCCAGGATGCGCGGCAGTGGCAGCACCGTGTCGCCGTCGACGTAGGCGTACGTCACGGAGTTGCACGTGGGGAAGCAGCACGGCACGGGCACGAAGTCCTTGACGACAAAAGCGCCCTCGGTCTGTGCCTCCAGAAGCCGCAGGACGTCGGGAATGGTGATGCGCTTCATCGGATCGTGCTCTCCGTGCCGCCCAGACATGAACGCGGGCTGGAAGTTGACGCCCTTGACCGCCGGATGCTCTATCCCGAACTGCACTATTCTGCCCACCTCGTGCTCGTTGATCCCCGGCTGGATAGCCGGCACCAACACGGCGTTGCAGCCTATCTCCGCGAGCCGGTCCAGCGCGCGCAGCTTCGTCGGCAAGATGTTCGGCTCGCCCCGGATCGCTCGATACGTCTCCTCCTCGAAGCCGTCGAACTGGAAGTAGATTACTGGACGGATCTCGGCGAGCTCGGCGAGAAAGCGATCATCCTCGGCAATCCTCTTGCCGTTGGTGTTGAGCATCACGTAGCGTATGTTGCGCCTCTTGGCGGCGCGCATCATGCCCGTTATCTGTGGGTGTATCGACGGCTCACCCCCGGAGAACTGGACCACCTCGGGCTCCCCCTCCGTCTCCACGAAGTGGTCCAGGATGTCCTCGACCTCTTCGAGCGTGAGGCTGAAGCCGGAGGCCGCGTTCGCGAAGCACAGGGGGCAGTTCATGTTGCACGCGCTGTTGACCTCGACGATGCCGAGGCAGGCGTGCTGCTGGTGATCGGGGCAGAGGCCACAGTCGTGCGGGCAGCCGTGGACGATCTCGGTGCTGAACTCGAGCGGTATCGTGCCCGGTTTGTTCACCCGCGCATTCGAGACGTACGCCTCGGCGTCACCATAGACGAGCGACTCGAAACGGCCGTGCTCGGGACAGCGCTTGCGCATGTACACCCTGTTGTCCCTGAGCAGCACGTGCGCGTCGATGACCCGGCGGCAGTCGGGACAGATGCTGCGGGTGAGCTCGTAGAACACGTAATCGGCGTCCCGCTTCCCGGGGGCGCCGTCCGAGTGTCGGGTCATGTCCTGAATCATTCCTCTCCCTTTCCTTGCCCCCGGCGACGGCACGAGCCGCCGCCAACAGATCTTCCACTGCGGGCCGATCGGCTGGACGCTCGCTCCGGTACGCGTATGCGACCCTGCCCTCCGGGTCATGCACGAAGTCCCCGCCCAACAAGTGGGTATCGACCCCGGGCAACCGAGGCAGCCGGCCCTGCCGCAGGCCACGGATGTAGGCTCCGAGCGAGCGGCGGTTGTACAGATCTCTCATGCTGCCCCGCCTGAGCCCAAATGCCGCGTACAGTCGGCGCTCCCAGTCGCTCAGGATCGGGTACCGCTGCCCCTCTCGCCCGGCGTACCGCCTCGCTGGCTCCGGCGGCTCGAACGTCACCACAACGGCAACCCTTAGACGGTCGAGCTCTTCCTGTCGGCCGCGCAACTGCGCGAGGTGCTCCCGGCACGGCACTCAGCCGAGCCACCTGAGAAATACCAGCAGGACAGGCCGGCCCCGCCACTCCCTGAGGGTCCGCTTCCGACCCGCTTGGTCCACGAGCTCCACCTCCAGCCCGTTCGGCTCACTCTCCGCCAGCCAGGACCTCCTTCTGTACGGGTTCCAGCCTTAGCACGACGGCAGCCTCGATGCCGAGTCTACGCGCCACTTATCTCCCTGTGCCTCCACCCGCAGTAACGGACCGCGGGAGAAGATGTGCCCCCGGTCCACGCCGACTTCCCTATACACGGCATGCGGCACGCTGATGTCTGCAAGGTACAGTTCCTCTACGTACGGCTTTGCCTGCTCGGCAAGTAGTCCCGCCTTGGGCCAGGCCAGTGTCAGGGTCGCTATCGCGCGCGCGCAGGGCTCGTGAGCCGCACCGCTATCGCCGTCAAGTCCGGAAGGGATGTCCAGGGCGAGCAGGAGCACCGGTGCAGCGTTGGCTGCGCGGATGAGGCCGGCCACGGGCTCGCGGGGAGCTCCTCTCATGCTGTAGCCGATCAGCGCGTCCAGCAGGAGGTCGGTCACCGTAAGCTGGGGCGGGAGGCGCTCGGCCGAGGCTGGATGGTTGCTCCCCGCCACCCCCATCCTGTGGAGCGAGCACAGCTGCTGTCCGGGCACTTCCCTGAGCTCGCCCGGCTCCGGGGCCAGCGCGACCATTACGCTCGCCCCGGCGTTGGCCAGGTGCCGGGCTGCCACAAGTCCGCCCCCACCGTTGTTCCCCTTCCCCACCAGCACGATCACTTTGCGTCCTGCCGCACTGCCACCGAGCAGCTGGCGGGCGACTGCTGCGAGGCTGCGTCCCGCGTTCTCCATCACCTGGGTCAGCAGGATGCCGTACTCCTCGACCATCAGGCGGTCCACCTCGATCGTCTGAGCTACGCCTATCGGCAGCATCACTAGCCATCCTCTCGTCAGTAGACCTCTCCGGCCGGTATGATGCGGGCAGCTATGGTCGCCACCTTACGAGCGCGCGCAGAGCCGGGCCACGCCAGCCTCTGGTAAGTCGTGCCAGCGTCGCCTCGGAGCTCAGCTGCTGAATCCCTATCCCGTACGTCGGGTAGACGTGGATGCTCCGCGCCAGGTCGGCGAGCCTCAGCTTCTGCTGCACTGCCAGCGCCAGCTCGTTCGCGAGCTCCTCGCCGGCGCCGGCTACCACGGTTGCCCCGAGGAGTGTCCCATCAGTCTTCGAGACCAGCTTGATGAAGCCCTCCTGTTCACCCACGGTCTGCGCGCGATCGATGCGCCCTACAGGCCAGCGGTGTATCCGAATCCGCCCACTGCGCTCGCGAGCCTCGTGCTCCGTGAGACCGGCCTGTCCGATCTGAGGGTCCGTGAAGATCACCCAGGGCACGCTCTCACGGGTGCCGCATCCGGAGCCAGGCAGGAGCGCGTTCCGTGCCGCGGTGCCCCCCTGCCACGCCGCGTAGTGCGTGAACTGGAAGCTGCCGGTGACGTCGCCGGCAGCGTAGACGTGCGGCTGGCTGGTGCGCAATCGGTCGTCGACCGCGACACCCCTCTCCGTGTACTCGACGCCTGCAGCCTCCAGTCCAAGGCTCATCAGGCTTGGCCGGCGTCCCAGCGCGACGAGCAGCTTGTCGCCCTCGAATGAACCGCTCGAGGTCGTAACTCTCACCCCCTCCTCGGTTCCCTCTACCCGCTCAGCCTGGGTGCTCGCGCACACCCTCACCCCTTCCCGCATCAGTGCGCACTCGAGGATTGAGCCGGCCTCGGGATCGGCGAAGGTGAGGAGGTGCCCTCCCCGCTGGATGATGGTTACGTGTGAGCCGAGCCGCCGGAACGCCTGGGCGAGCTCGACCCCAACGGGTCCGCCGCCCAGCACAAGCAGGCGAGTGGGCAGCTCCTTCAGGTCGAACACGTCGTTATAGGTCAGCTTGGGCACGCCGGAGAGTCCCGGAATGGGCGGCAGCGCGGGCTCGGAGCCGGTGCATATCACGAACCGTTTGGAGAGCAGGATGCGACCTTCCACGTCCAAAGCATGGCAGTCGCGGAAGCGAGCCCGTCCGGGCACGATCTCCACTCCCGCCTGGGTGAGTGCGTCCGGCGTCTCGAACGCGTGCACCCTCTCAACGGCCGCCCTCACGCTCGCCATCACCGCCGATAGGTCGACCTGCGGGTCGACGGGATCGAGACCCACCGCATCGGCGTGACGCATCTGGTGCGCGACCTTCGCCGCGTGCAGCAGCGCCTTGCTCGGCACGCAGCCGGTCCAGGTGCAGTCCCCACCCAGCCGGTCCCGTTCGACGAGCGCGACCCTTGCTCCGAGCCGCCTCGCCGTCGATGCAGCAGTCAGCCCGGCGGACCCGCCACCGATGACTACGAGGTCGTACGACTTAGCCACTGGGCCACTTTCTGACGATCATATCGAGTACAAGCATAAGGGGCGGCAGACGGCAAGTATGTGAGCAAGATTACATGCCACGGAGCCGGAATCAGCGATACTGTCACTGCGTGAGACTCACGTCGTTCTCCCTGCGTGTGAACATGAACGGTGCTACGGAGGCGGGGGGCGGTACCTACTACAGTCGAAGAAAACAGAAGGCGGTGGGTATGACTCGCGGTGGGACCGGTTACATGCCCATAAGCGACTACGCGATCATTGGAGACTGTCGCGGCGCAGGGCTCGTTTCGAAGCACGGCTCCGTCGACTGGCTCTGCTTCTCGCGGTACGATAACCCCTCCGTCTTCACGGCAATGCTGGATCCGGAGCGCGGCGGCCGGTTCAGTATATGCCCCGTCGGGCCGTTCGAGGCCGAGCGACGATACATTCCCGGGGCTAACGTACTCGAAACTACCTTCCGGACGGACTCGGGATGCCTGGTGCTCCGCGACCTCATGCCCGTGGCCTCCGAGGAAGAGAAGCGATCGATGCTCGTGCCCCAGTCGGAGCTGTTGCGGGGGGTCGAGGGCCTCGAGGGCGAGGTCGAGGTGGAGGTCCTCTACGAGCCGCGTCCCGACTATGGGCGCACCTGCCCCCGCCTGAGACGGCGGGGAGAGCTGGGTCTGTGGTGCGAGGGTGCGGCAGGCGCGCTTATTCTCCGCGGCGAGCTGCCTCTCGAGCTCACCGATGACGCCCCGAGTGCCGAGGGCCGAGCGTGTATCAGGGAAGGCGAGCGCAAGCATCTCTCTTTGGCACAGCACTGAGGGGCCAGCTGTTATCCCCTGTCTCGGCGAGGCGGCTCAGGAGAGGATCCTTAGGTCCGCCCGATGGTGGCGAGGCTGGGCGGAACGGTGCACGTACGATGGGCCATATAGAGAAGCTGTGATAGGTAGAGCGCTCACGCTCAAGCTGATGGCTTATGCTCCGTCCGGAGCCATCGTCGCGGCGCCTACGACATCGCTGCCGGAAAGGCTCGGCGGTGAGCGCAACTGGGACTACCGATACTGCTGGCTGCGCGACGCCTCCTTCACGCTGCGCACCCTGTTCGAGCGTGGCTACGATGACGAGGCAGAGGCCTTCCTCAGTCGGATCCTGCACGCCACCCGCCTCACCTGGCCACGGCTACAGGTGCTGTATGACGTGTACGGCCGGGCAGAGGTGCCCGAGCAGATCCTACCACATCTATCGGGCTACGCTGGCTCGCGACCCGTACGCGTCGGCAACGGGGCGCATGACCAGCTACAGCTCGACGTGTATGGGGAGGTGATCGGTTCGGCAGCCGTCTTTGCGCGCCGCGGCGGCCGCTTTGATCGTGACACGGATCGAATGCTGAATGGGCTGGGCCGTACGGTGTGCGGCCGATGGTGCGAGCCGGACGAGGGCATCTGGGAGGGAAGAGGCGGACGGTTCCAGCACACGCAGTCCAAGGTGCTGTGCTGGGTAGCGCTGGACCGATTGACAGCTCTGCACGAGAGCGGGCACATACAGGCTTCCGTCGACCTATTCCGCGCCACCAAAGAGCAGATCAGGCATGAGATCGAGACGCGCGGCTACAGCGAGCAGCTTCAGAGCTACACCCGGCTGCTGGACGGCGACGACGTGGACGCGAGCTTGCTGTTGTTGCCGTTGTACGGTTACGTCGACGCCAATCACCCGCGAATGGTGGCCACCTGCTGCCGAATCGGTGAAGAGCTGGGTGTGAACGGCTTACTGTATCGGTACAAGCTGGGCACCGAGGACGGGCTCTCTGCGGGCGGGGGCAGGTTCGGCATCTGCAGCTT
>CADDYR010000018.1 GCA_902810765.1 Chloroflexota bacterium | reverse complement strand
CGTGCCGGTGATGGGGCTGCCGTGGGGGCAGGTGGTGGGCCGGCCGAGCGCCTCCCACAGCTTCTCCTCGGTCTCCTCGCTGATCGAGTGCTGCCAGCGCTCCGCCTCGACGTGCGCCTTCGCCCAGTCGAGACCGACGAGGTCGGTAAGCAGGCGCTCGGCGAGGTAGTGGCGGCGGGCGGTGTCCATGGCGATCTGCCAGCCGCGCTGAGTGAGCGCTATCTCCTTGCCGCGATCCATCCGCACCAGCCCCTCGTGGCCCATGCGCTGGAGCATGCCCGTGACGGAGGCGGGAGCGACGCCCAGCCACTCCGCGAGGCGCGCGCCGATGAGCGGCTGGTTCTCGCGGCGCAGACAGTACATTGCGAGCAGGTACTGGGCCATCGTCGGGGTGACGTGGCCCTCGCCGTTGTGGTGGGGGTTAGCCATCGCCGTGTTCTCCGGCGCACGCGGGACAGATGCCCTGGAAGTCCACCCGAGCCTGCAGGTTCTGCCAGCCGTTCGCCTCGACTCCCAGCTCGCGCAGCGAGCCCTCCGGCACGCGCGCGTCCTCCACGTGCCCGCACCGCTGGCATATCAGGTGGGGATGGCGGGACGGGCGGCGCACGTCGTAGCGGATGGGGCCCTGACCGGGCCTGATCTCGAGCACCTGGCCTATGGCCTTGAGGGCGTCGAGCGTGTTGTACACGGTCGCGAGGCTGGTGGTGGGCAGCCTCCGGCTGATCCGCTCGTACACGATCTCCGCGCTCGGATGCTCCTCGTCCTCGATCAGCGCCTGCACGACCGCCAGCCTCTGCGGAGTGAGTCGGTAGCCGTAGTCCCGAAGCTCGTGCACCAGCTCCTGGTATCTCGTGTCCACGTCGTACACTTTAGAAGAATTCCTAGCTAGTATCTCCTGATACACAAAGAATACTCCAAAACAGGCCCCGAGTCAAGCAGACAGCTCACCGCGTTGCGGCGGATCGGGTTCGCCTCCGCGGTCTCTGACGAGGGCGCGCTCAAGGTCGGGGAGGAGCTGCCCCTTCGGTAGGCTCGGTGCTTGTGCGGAAAGCCGTTCGGGATTACAATATCGCTCTCGCGAGGGCGGGAGGGCTGCCCTCGCGGATCGGCACCAGCCCACGAAGGAGGGGAACATGAGTACCATACCCATCGCGCCGGGCGCTCGCAGAGCGCGCGCTTTCTCCGTGCTCGCCGCGGTTGCGCTGCTCCTCACGACCGTCCTCGGCTACTCGAGCCACGGCGTCAGCGCGGCCTCGAAGCAGAGCCCCAACCTCTACCGCGCGGTCCTGTCGTACAAGGCAGTGCAGGACAACTACTACCTCCCGGACTCGAAGCTCTACCGACCGTTCTATCCGATGTCGGGAGGCAACCCTTACTCCTACGTCTGGCCGTTCTCTCAGGCGTACGCGATGACGAACGACGTGGCCGGGCTGCCGCGAGTCGGGCGCACCTACTCCGACGACGTGCAGGCTCGGATCGCGGGGCTCGCGCCCTACTACAGCTCGAACGGACGCGCTCCGAACGATGCGATCCAGCCCAACTTCCCCTCGCCGCCGGGCTACGACTCCTACGTCAACCCGCCCTACGGCAACAGCGGCGATAAGTTCTACGACGACAACGACTGGATCGGCCTCGACTTCGTCCAGACGTACTACATGACGGGCGACACCGCCGCACTGGACAAGGCGAAGGAGATCTTCGCGCTCCAGATCGCGGGCTGGGACACCCACACCGACCACCCGTGCCCGGGCGGCGTGTTCTGGACCCAGGCATCGTGGAGCCAGGACCGCAACACCGTGTCGAACGCCCCGGCGGCCGAGCTCGGGTTCCACCTGTACACGATCACGAAAGACCAGCAGTACTTCGACTGGGCGAAGAAGATGTACGACTGGGTGAACACGTGCATGCGCGCGCCCAACGGCCTCTACTTCGACCACATCAGCCTGTCCGGAGACGTCGAGAAGACCCTGTGGAGCTACAACCAGGGCACGATGATCGGCGCGAACGTGCTGCTGTACAGGATCACGGGCCAGCGGCAGTACCTCCGCCAGGCCGAGCAGATAGCCGAAGCGGCGATGGAGTACTACGGCACCGCCGGACGCCTGTGGCGGCAGGACCCGATCTTCAACACGATCTTCTTCCGCAACCTGCTGCAGCTCGAGGCGGTGAACCACGACACGAAGTATCGCCAGATGATGCAGAGCTACGCAGACGAGGTGTGGAAGATCCGCGACCCCGAGACTGGCCTGTTCGTCTGGGAGCCGTATAAGCCTCTCGACCTGAACCAGCAGGCGGCGATGGTGCAGATCTACGCCCTGCTCGCGTGGGACCCGCGCGATTACCAGAAGATCACGTAGGCAGATTCCGGGACGAGCCCCGAGGGAGGGGCAAACAGGCTTTTACATCGCCTTCCCTCCCGCGAGAGCAGCCGCTACGATCCGGGCAGAGCGCATGCGCTCTGCCCGTCTTTATGTGGAATGGGGGCTGGTGTTGAAGAAGGCTGGAACGTGGCTCGTATGGTCGGCGGCGCTCTCCGCCTGGACGGCGATCGCCTACTACCTGCTCTCGATCGGCGTGGGCGCGATCCCAGATCCCCTGCACCCGCTGCGGCTCACGTACTACGGGCTCTCGCTCGTCGCTCCCGTGCTCACCTTCGTGCCGGTCGCCCGCCTGGTGGGCTCGAAGACCTTCGCGGTCGAGGCGGTCGTATACTGGTTCGGGCTCGTCACGCTGTTCACGTTCGTGAGCCCGAGAGCCTACGGTCTGCCCGTGTACATACTGTTCATGGTGATGCTGTTCGGCGCCTGCTACACGCTCTTCGTGCCGCTGGGGTACGCCCTGGGCTTCAGGCTCTTGACGCTTCGCGCCCACCGGCGCGATACTGGAAGAGCACGCAGAGAGGCGTATCTGGCGGCCCTGTTCGTGGCCCTGAGCGCCGCGATGAACACCGCCGGGTTCTTCAACCCGCTCAACGCCCTGCTGCTGTTGCTCATACTCGCGCTCGTCGAGAGCTTCGCCCTGGCCCGCAAGCCAGGGCCCGAGACGGTGTAGCGCCGGGTCGCCAGGCTTTTGGCCGCGCTCGTCTCGCTGCCTTTGGGGGCAAGAACCAATGGAGCGTATAGCGATAATCGGCCTGGGACGCGTCGGCGCCTCGATGGGCCTCGCGCTCAAGCGCTGGCTCGTCCCCTCCGACGCGAAGTCGAAGGCCCCCGAGATCGAGATCGTGGGCTTCGATTACGACGTGCAGACCCAGCAGGCGGCGCAGCGCGCGAGGGCCGTGGACGCCACCGGCTGGACCCTGCCCAGGGTGGTGAGCTCCGCTGGGCTGGTCGTGCTCGCGATGCCGCCCGCGGACGTCAGGTCCACGATGCAGGAGATCGGGCGCCACCTCAGCGACGGGGCGATCGTGACCGACACCTCCCCCTACAAGCAGCACTGCCTCGAGTGGGCGAGCGACCTCCTGCCGGACCACGTGAGCTACATCGCCGGGCACCCCGTCCTGCCGAACGCCGAGGATCGCGCCCCGTCTGCCGACCTGTTCTCGGGCTGCACCTACGCCCTCTTCCCCCATCGCAACGCCGACCCACAGGCCACCGAGACGGTGGTGGGCATGGTGCAGGCTCTGGGCGCGAAGCCTTACTTCCCCGACCCGGCGGAGCACGACGCGCACGTCGCCGCGACCTCGCTCCTGCCCGTGCTCGCCTCCAGCGCCCTGATGCACACGGTGTCCTACGGAGCGGGGTGGAGGGACCTCAAGGGGATCGCCACGAGCGATCTGGTGCAGGTCACGAGCCTCGCCTCGATGGACCCGAAGCAGGTGGGCGACATGGTGGAGCTGTCGCAGCCGGACGCCGTGAGATGGCTCGAGAGCTTCATTGACCGGCTCGGGGAGCTGAGGGACCTCGTCGCGCGCAGCGATCCCGAGGCGAGCGAGCAGGTGCGCAGGTTCTTCGAGGACGCCGCGAAGGCCCGCCAGAGGTGGCTCCATCCCGAGACGGTCCAGGAGGAGATGCCGTCCTCCCGAGGCTACATCCAGCAGATGTTCCTCGGACGGCTCGGACGCAGGCGTCCGAGGGAGAGGTAGCCTACGGGACCAGCTGCCACTCCTCCGGCAGCCTGTACCTGTAGAAGCCGCGGGTCGGCCTGCCGTTCTCCCGCACCCGTCCCCTGTCCTGCCGCTGGAGGTTGGCGTAGGAGTTCTGGACCTGGACGATCCGCTTGGCGACCAGGTTGAAGATCACGAGCCCCGCCTTCACCGGCGTCAGGCTCGCGTCCCTCGTCTTCGAGTCCACGATCCTGAACGCGGGAGTCTCCTCGGGCCTGGAGGAGTCGAGGGCCTGGTGGATCATGTCACGGTCGTCGCTCGTGTTGTGCTCGTCGAAGACGGCGAGCGCCTGGACGACCCTCCGCTTGATGTGGGGGTCGAGGTCGCGGGTGTACTCGAGCAGCTCGTGCAGGTCTCGGGGGTTCTTCGAGCAAGCCGCGGCGATCATCTTGAGCTCGTGGCAGGGAGCTACGAAGCTCACCGCGCCGTTGGGATCCACGATCTTGAAGCGCATCACGTTCATACATCCAACATAGCATAGCCCGGTGCCACTGTCACGGAGACTCCTGGCCGCCCCGACGGGCATAGGGTAAACTGGGTATCGCCGCCCCCGCGGCGGATGCGAGGCCGCATATGCTCCTGACGATCACGACTACCCACAGACCGGCGACCGACCTTGGGTTCCTGCTGCACAAGCACCCCGGACGCGCGCAGGCGTTCGACCTCGCCTTCGGCAGGGCGCACGTCTTCTACCCCGAGGCGAGCGAGGAGCGCTGCACGGCCGCGCTCCTGCTCGAGATCGCCCCGATAGGGCTGGTGCGAGGCAGGCAGGGCTCGGGCGAGGGCGCGATTCTGGAGCAGTACGTGAGCGACCGGCCGTACGTGGCGTCGTCGTTCATGAGCGTGGCGATAGCGCAGGTGTACGGCACCGCCCTGAACGGCAGGTGCAGCGCCAGACCCGAGCTCGCTTCCGCCCGGATCCCCCTGGAGGCAACGGTCGCGGCGCTGCCCTCGCGGGGAGGAGAGCAGATGCTCCGAAGACTCTTCGAGCCTCTCGGCTACACGGTCGGCGTCCGCGGCCGGATGCTCGACGAGCGCTTCCCCGAGTGGGGCGGGAGCCCGTACCACACGCTCACACTCGAGAGCGAGCGCAGGCTGAGCGAGCTGCTGACCCACCTGTACGTGCTCGTGCCCGTGCTCGACGACCAGAAGCACTACTGGGTCGGGCAGGAGGAGATAGAGAAGCTCCTGCGCCGCGGAGAGGGATGGCTCGCCGATCACCCCGCGCGCGACCTGATCGTGAGCAGATACCTCAAGCGCCAGCGGGGCCTCGCACGAGAGGCCATCCGCAGACTCGCCGGCGAGGAGGAGGGCGACCCCGACGCCTCGGCGGAGGCGCGCGACGAGGAGGAGTCGCGGGTCGAGGAGCGCGTGGGGCTGCACGAGCAGCGACTCGGCACGGTGCTATCCGTGCTCAGGCAGAGCGGCGCGAGAAGAGTGCTCGACTTGGGCTGCGGCGAGGGCAGGCTCATCCAGCTGCTCCTCCGGGACCGCAGCTTCACGGAGATCGTCGGAATGGACGTGTCGCACGCCGCGCTCGAGCGCGCCGGCGAGAGGCTGCACCTCGACCGCCTTCCGCCCTCGGATCGGAAGCGCGTGAAGCTAATCCACGGCTCGCTTGCGTACCGCGACCGCAGGCTCTCCGGCTACGATGCTGCGGCAGTTGTGGAGGTGATCGAGCACCTCGACCCCTACAGGCTGTCGGCTTTCGAGCGGGCGCTCTTCGAGGCCGCCCGGCCTCGGACGGTCGTGCTCACCACGCCGAACATAGAATACAACGTCAGGTGGGAGACTCTGCCCGCGGGCCGCTTCCGCCACCGCGACCACCGCTTCGAGTGGTCCAGGCGGGAGTTCCGGGAGTGGTCCGCGGGGGTGGCCGAGCGCCACGGCTACTCCGTGCGCTACCTGCCAGTCGGGCCCGAGGATCCCGAGGTCGGCCCTCCCACCCAGATGGCCGTGTTTTCCCTGGGACGCGAAGTAGGCTGATCCGTTCCCATCCTCCCGTAGTCAGGAAAGAAGCGCGAGACCAATGAAGATCACCATACCCGAGCTGTGCCTGGTCGTGCTTGTAGGGCCGTCCGGCGCCGGAAAGTCCACCTTCGCCCGCAGGCACTTCCGCCCGACGGAGGTGCTCTCCTCCGACTTCTGTCGGGGGCTGGTGTCGGACGACGAGAACGACCAGGCGGCCACGGGCGACGCGTTCGACGTGCTCCATTACATCGCGGGCAAGAGGCTCGCGCGGGGCAGGCTGACGGTCGTGGATGCGACGAACGTGCAGCCCGAGGCGCGCAGTCCCCTCGTAGCGCTCGCGCGCGAGCGCTACGTGCTTCCCGTGGCCATCGTGCTCGACCTGCCACAGAGGCTCTGCCACGAGCGCAACCGCGAGCGCCCCGACCGCGACTTCGGCCCGGCGGTGATCGAGCGCCAGAGCCGCCAGCTCCGCCGCTCCGCTCGGGGTCTCGAGCGCGAGGGCTTCAGGTACGTGTACAGGCTCTCGACCCCCGAGGAGGTCGAGGCGGTCGAGCTCGTCCGTCAGCCGCTATGGAACAACCTGCGGCACGAGCACGGTCCGTTCGACGTGATCGGCGACGTCCACGGCTGCTTCGCGGAGCTCGTGGCCCTGCTCCGAGAGCTCGGCTACGAGGTGAAGGTACCCGGCGGAGAGGGTGAATACTCCGCCCGGCACCCGGAGGGACGCAAGGCCGTGTTCCTCGGCGACCTCGTGGACCGCGGTCCCGACACTCCCTCCGTCCTCAGATTGGTGATGGCGACGGCAAGGTCGGGCGACGCGCTGTGCGTGCCGGGAAACCACGACGTCAAGCTCGCGCGGAAGCTCAGGGGGCGGGACGTGCGGATAACCCACGGGCTCGCCGAGTCGCTCGAGCAGCTCGCGCGGGAGAGCGAGGGGTTCCGGGCAGAGGTCGCAGAGTTCATCGAGGGCCTCGTGAGCCACTACGTGCTCGACGACGGGAAGCTCGTGGTCGCCCACGCCGGGATGCGGGAGGAGATGCAGGGGCGCAGCTCCCCCCGGGTGCGCGACTTCGCGCTGTACGGAGAGACGACCGGCGAGACGGACGAGTTCGGCCTGCCCGTGCGCTACGACTGGGCATCCGAGTACCGGGGCAGGGCCGTCGTCGTGTACGGCCACACGCCCGCGCCCGAGCCGGAGTGGGTGAACGGCACGATCAACATAGACACCGGCTGCGTGTTCGGCGGAAGGCTCACGGCGCTGCGCTGGCCCGAGCGCGAGCTCGTGTCCGTCCAAGCGGAGCGCACCTACGCTCGGCCCGTGAGGCCGCTCGCACCCGACGCCGCCACAGGGCCCGGGCCACGACCGGCGGAGGACCTGCCCGACCTCCAGGACGTGCTCGGCAAGCGCCTCATCGCCACGGCCCTGATGGGCAACCTGACCGTGCGCGAGGAGAACGCGACGGCAGCGCTCGAGGTGATGAGCCGGTTCGCCGTGGACCCGAGGTGGCTGATCTACCTCCCGCCCACGATGTCGCCGTCCGAGACGAGCCGGGAGCCGGACCTGCTCGAGCACCCCTCGGACGCGTTCCGGTACTACCGCAACGAGGGCGTGCCCGTCGTCGTGTGCGAGGAGAAGCACATGGGCTCTCGCGCCGTGCTCGTGGTCTGCCGCGACGAGCGCGTGGCGCGCGAGCGCTTCGGGGTCGAGGACGGCTCGACGGGCATCTGCTACACGCGCACCGGCCGGAGGTTCTTCGAGGACGCCGCGCTCGAGGCCGAGCTCCTCGCGCGGGTGCGGGCCGCGCTGGATGCTTGCGGGCTCTGGAAGGAGCTCGGCACGGACTGGGCGTGCCTGGACTGCGAGCTTATGCCGTGGTCCGCGAAGGCCCAGCAGCTGCTGCGCGGGCAGTACGCGGCCGTGGGCGCGGCGTCGCAGCTCGGGCTCTCGGCCGCCGTCCAGGCCCTCGAGCGCGCGGTCGCACGCGGCGTGGACGCGGAGGAGCTGCTCGAGCGCACGAGGCGAAGGCAGGAGATGGCTACCCGCTATGTCGAGGCTTACCGCAGGTACTGCTGGCCGGTGGGCTCGATCCGCGACCTCAGGCTCGCGCCGTTCCACCTGCTCGCGACCGAGGGCCGCGTCCACGCGGACAAGGACCACGAGTGGCACCTGCGTACGCTCGCCGCCATCTGCCGTGAGGACCCGGACCTCCTGATCCAGACTCCTCACCGTAGGGTCGACGTCACGGACGAGGCGAGCCAGCGGGAATCCATGACGTGGTGGGAGGAGCTGACCGGGCGCGGTGGCGAGGGGATAGTGGTCAAGCCCCTGGAGTTCGTGGTGCGCGGGCGGAGGGGACCCGTTCAGCCGGCGCTGAAGTCCCGCAGCCGGGAGTACCTGCGCATCATCTACGGTCCCGAGTACACCGCGCCCGAGAACCTCGCGCGCCTGCGCTCGCGGTCACTGGGACGCAAGCGCTCCCTCGCCCTCCGCGAGTTCGAGCTGGGGGTGGAGGCGCTCGGGCGGTTCGTGCGGCGCGAGCCGCTGCACCGCGTGCACGAGTGCGTGTTCGGCGTGCTCGCGCTCGAGAGCGAGCCGGTGGACCCGAGGCTGTGAGGCACGGCGTATGCGGCGACGAGGGCTGGGTGACGAGTATCGGGAGGTACACAGCATGGCTGTCGAGACCAGGGCCCAGGTGTGCTGGATGAGCTCGCTGGAAGAGGCCCTCGAGCGGGCCGGGCGCGAGGGCAAGTTCGTGATGCTCGACTTCTTCTCTCCGACCTGAGGCGGGTGCAAGACGCTGGGTGCCGTGACGTACCCCGAGCCCGCCGTGGCGGAGATCGTGAACGAGCGCCTCGTGCCTGTGCAGATCAACACGCGGGACGAGAAGAACAAGGAGATCATTCAGCGCTACCGACAGGTGTGGACTCCGGACATCCGCGTGCTCGATCCGGAGGGCTACGAGCTGTACAGGTGGAACGGCTACCTGCCTCCCTCCGAGTTCATCCCCCAGCTCCTGGTGGCGCTGGGCCAGGCGAAGCTCAGGACCGGGGACCTGGAGGGGGCAGGACAGGTGTACGAGGAGGCCGCCCGACGGTTCCCGACGAGCGCGGCCGCTCCCGAGGCGCTGTACTACCTCGCGGTGTCCAGGTACAAGGCGAGCCACGAAGCTGCCGACCTGTACGAGGGCTGGGAGAGCCTCAGAGCCCGGCACCCGGACAGCATCTGGAGGGTGAGGCAGCTGTTCAGCGAGTCGTGATTCCGGAGGTCTTTACCATTGGACCCTCCGGGTAAGGCTATGAGGGTACGGCGATGGACGATCGCGAGGTTCTCGGGAGGATCAACGAGCTCGTGGACGAGGAGCACGAGCTGTATCGCAAGGCCGAGCGGGAGGGGCTGAGCGGGGAGGAGCAGGAGAGGCTGAGGTCGCTCAAGGTCAGCCTCGATCAGTGCTGGGATCTGCTCCGCCAGCGCCGCGCACTCGAAGAGTTCGGAGGAGACCCCGGCAGGGCGAGGGTGAGGGAGCCCGGGATCGTCGAGCGCTACGAGCAGTAGGTCACGTTCGTCGGGAAGACGTCAGTGGCCGCAGGAGCCCGTCAGGGCTATATCACTCGTCGCCGGTCGCGACCGGGCGCGAGTCGTCGGAGCACCACTGACTCCAGCTCCCGGGGTAGAGCTTTGCGTTCCTGATCCCCGCGAGCTCGAGGGCGAACAGGTTGGCGCAGGCGGTCACGCCCGAGCCGCAGTAGCTCACTACCTGCGCGCCCCCCTCGAGCAGCGGCTCGAACCGGGCGCGCTGCTCCTCGGGGCTTCGCCACCGCCCGTCGTGGTCCACTCCCTCCTCCCACGGGGCGTTTCTCGCGCCTGGTATGTGCCCCGCCTTCGGGTGCAGCGGCTCGACCTCCCCACGGTAGCGCTCGGCCGCTCGGGCGTCTATGAGAAGCAGGTCGTTCTCGCCCGCGACCGCTCGCTCGACCTCCGAGACGTCCACCACCCAGTCGGCGCGCACCCGCGGGGTGAAGGTCCGGGGCGGGGGCGCGGGCTCCTCGGCCGAGAGCTCGTAGCCCGCGCGCACCCAGGAGTCCAGCCCCCCATCGAGCACCCTCACGTCATCGTGCCCGAGATAGCGGATGAGCCACCACGCTCGCGGCGCCATCCCCTCTCCGCCGTCGTACACGACCACGCTAGTGCCCTCGCCCACGCCCGAGTCGCCCAGCTTGCGGGCGAGATCTCGCGGATCGGGCAGAGGGTGCCGCCCGCTGGTTGGGGTGACCGGGCCCGATAAGTCCCGCTCGAGATCGAGGTACACCGCGCCCGGTATGTGCCCCTGCTCGTACCGCCTCCTCCCTGCGTCGGGGTCGGTCAGCACGAAGCGGCAGTCGAACACGACCACCTCTCCCGCGCTCAGCATCCGGTGCAGCTCGTCCGCGGTCACCAGCATCGAGGCAGCTCCTTCCATCACCAGTCCCCTTCGAGCCCGATTATACACCGCTGCGCCGCACCGAGCCGCTGTCGCATTCTGTCGACTTGACAGTGCCGAGCGTAACCGTAACAATGCAGGGGCATTCGTCCACGACCGCTGCGGACCGAGGTACGCCTCGTAGCCTGCCGTCCGACGGTACAAGAGTTCGTGACATCCGGAGGAGGTGAGAGCAGCAGGGCATTTTCGCGTCTCGTAACCCCAATAGGGTAGTAACGTCGTAGTCAAAGCAGGAGTAGCAATTGGCGGCATATTGGCACAGGATCACGACCCGTTTGTCGCTGCTCGCGCTCGTGGCCGTGGTCGGAGGCGCGACGCTCTCGGCCTGCGGCACCGCGAACAGCGGCGCTACCACCCCGGCGACGGGCGGCAACGGCGGGGCTTCCGCCACCCGGGGCATCACTAGCGGCACGCCCGCCCCCACCCGCGGAACCACCAAACCAGTTACGACACCACGGGCGACGTCAGGGGCGCAAACACCGGCCGCCGGGGCGACCCCGGCTCCCACGAGCACCCGGACCACGGGCGCGAGCAGCGGCCCGGTCAACTCGGCGTACAAGATCGCGCCCGCTCCGGTGGGCAGCGGCGCGGACAAGCCCGGCGCTGACCCGGACGCCACGCTCACGCTGAACATCAACAACGAGCCGGACACCCTCGACCCACAGATTGAGGCTTTCTCGAGCGATATCCAGATCAGCAGCAAGGTCTTCGCGCCCCTGCTGACGATCAACGAGAAGAACCAGGTGGCGGCGAACGTCGCGACGAGCATGCAGGTCTCGAAGGACGGCAGGACCTACACCTTCAAGCTGCGCAAGACCAGCTACACGAACGGCCAGCCCGTCACCGCGAACGACTACGCCTGGGCGATCAGGCGCACCTGCGACCCCGCCCTGAACGGCCAGTACTCGAACATCGCGTTCGACATCGTCGGCTGCCAGGACTGGCGCACCGCCGACCTCAAGAAGACCTCGAAGAGCAGGCTGCAGCAGCTCGAGTCCGTCGTGGACGACTCGATCAAGGCCCTCGACGACTACACGCTTCAGATCAAGCTCATCGAGCCCGCCGGCTACTTCCCGTACGTGATGGCCACGTGGATCACCTACCCCACTCCGAAGGCGTCCGTCGAGAAGGGCGGAGCCAACTGGTGGAAGGATCCCAGCCTGTACATCGGCAACGGTCCGTTCAACAAGGTGGTGAGCCACCAGAACAAGGTGCAGTGGGTGCTGGGGCGCAACGACGACTACTTCGCCGGGAAGCCGGGAGTCAAGACGCTGGTGTACAAGGAGATCAGCTCGAGCCAGACGGCGTTCCTGGCCTACAGGCAGGGACAGCTCGACGTGCTCTCGCTCGATCCGACGCTGCTGCCACAGATCGAGCGCGACGCCACGCTGAAGTCCCAGCTCCACAGGACCGTCGGCGCGAACACGTACTACGTCGGCTTCGACGACAAGGACAAGCCGTTCAGCGACGTGAGGGTGCGCCAGGCTTTCGCCTACGCCATCAATCGCAAGCAGTACATAGATCAGATCAACCACGGCTCCGGCGTCTCGGCCGGCCAGTTCCTGTACAAGGGCATCGCGGGCTATCAGGACAGGGTCCAGCAGACCTTCGACCCCGCGAAGGCGAAGCAGCTGCTCGCGGAGGCGGGCTACCCGAACGGGAGGGGCTTCCCGTCGCTCGAGCTGAACTACGACAACACCGACCCGAGCGGGAAGCAGCGGGCGATCTTCTGGTCGCAGATGTTCAGGCAGGTGCTGAGCGTGAACATCGTCCCGACGCCGACCGACCCTGCCGAGCTACAGGCGGACCTCTCGGCCCGGAACGGCAAGCTGAAGATCTACCTGCTCGGCTGGGGCGAGGACTATCCACATCCTCAGGACTGGCTGTCGCTCGTGTTCGGCAACAACTCGAGCCTGGCTCCCTACGGGTGGAACGATCCTCACTTCAATCAGCTGGTGAACAAGGCGGACAAGCTGCCGATCCAGCAGGCAGCGCCTATCTACCAGCAGGCGGACGCTTACCTGGCGAAGATGGCCCCGGTGGCGTTCTACATCCACGAGGAGACGTTGTACCTCATCAAGCCGAACCTGAAGGGCTACGTGAGGTACCCGACGACGCCGATAGACCTGAACCGCCAGATCCAGAAGATCTACAAGACGAAGTAACAGTCCCGCAGTCGGTGGGAGGCTCCGCGGAGCCTCCCACCCGTCAGACGGTAGGAGCAGTCAAGATATGGACGTGACACGGAGACTGGCAGCTCGGATGTCGCTGCTCGCACTGGCCGTGATGATGGCTGGGCTCGCGCTCGCGGCCTGTGGAAGCTCAGGCCCGAGCGGAAGCACCACGCCGGGCACCGGCGGTGCCGCGGCCACGAAGGGCACGACGACCAACCCGACCGTGCCCGCGGGTAGCACCACCACTACGACCACGCCGACCGTCGGAGCGCAGCAGACGCCCACTGCAGGCCAGACGCCGTCCTCCACCCAGACTCCTGGCGTGCAGAGCAACGCGTCAGGCAACTCGGCGTACAAGCTGGCTCCAGCCCCTATGGGCGGAGGGGCCAGCCAACCGGGCGCCGATCCCAACGCCACGCTAACCCTCAACCTCGGCAACGAGGTCACGACGGTCGACCCACAGGTCGAAGCCTACGTGAACGAGATCGCCATCTCCTCCAAGGTCTTCGCTCCGCTGCTCACGCTGAACGACAAGAACCAGGTGGCGGCGAACGTCGCGACGAGCATGCAGGTCTCGAAAGACGGCAGGACCTACACCTTCAAGCTCCGCAAGACCAGCTACACGAACGGCCAGCCCGTCACCGCGAACGACTACGCGTTCGCTATCAAGCGTGCGTGCGATCCACAGGTCAACGGCGAGTACTCGAACATAGTATTCGACATCGTGGGCTGCCAGGACTGGCGCACCGCGGACCCGACCAAGACGCCGAAGGCGAGGATGGCCCAACTCAAGGCGAAGGTGGACGACTCGGTGAAGGCGCTGGACGACTATACGCTCCAGGTCAAGCTCGTCGAGCCCGCCGGCTACTTCCCATACGTGATGGCTACCTGGATCACCTACCCCACTCCGAGAGCCTCGGTCGAGAAGGCCGGCAACAACTGGTGGAAGCAGGTCGACCTGTACTACGGCAATGGCCCGTTCAAGCTCGTGAGCCACACGAACAAGCAGCAGTGGGTGCTCGAGCGCAATGACGACTACTTCCGCGGCAAGCCCGGCATCAAGACGCTCGTGTACAAGGAGGTGACCTCCTCGCAGACGGCGCTCCTGGCATACAAGCAAGGCGAGTTCGACATGATCGAGCTCGACCCGACGCTACTGCCACAAGTGGAACGCGATCCGACGCTGAAGTCGCAGCTCCACCGACAGATTGGCGCGAATACCTACTCCATCAACTTCAACCTAAACGTCAGGCCGTTCGACAACGTGAAGGTCCGTCAGGCTTTCTCCTACGCGATGGACCGTGAGCAGTACATCAAGCAGATCGACAACAACGCAGCGCAGCCGGCAGGCACCTTCCTATACCCAGGCATCGCCGGATATCAGACGAAGTATCAGCAGAAGTACGATCCCCAGCTGGCAAGGAAGCTCCTGGCAGAAGCTGGCTTCCCGAACGGCCGGGGTTTCCCGACTTTCCCGTACTACTACGACAACACAGATCAGGGAGCCAAGCAGCGAGCGATATTCTGGTCCCAAATGTTCAAGAAGGTCCTGAACGTCAACATCGTGCCCACGCCGATGGACCCCGCCGAGCTGCAGAACCTAGCGTCGAACAACAGCCCGAAGCTGAAGATCCAGGCCGGCGGATGGATCCAGGACTACCCACACCCGCAGGACTGGCTCTCGCTCGTGTACGGTAACGGCTCGAGTCTCGCGCCCATCGGCTGGAACGACCCGCACTTCAACGTGCTCGTCAACAAGGCGGACAAGCTGCCGATCCAGCAGGCCACCCCGCTGTATCAGCAGGCGGATGCATATCTCGCGAAGATGGCGCCCTCGGCGTTCTACATGCACGCCGAGGTTCTGGACCTGGTCAAGCCGAACGTGAAGGGCTACGTGAGATATCCAACGGATCCGTTCGACATGATCTATCAGCCGGAGAAGGTGTACAAGACCAAGGGCTAGCCTTCCTCGGTCGGGAGGACCGTGGGGCATACGCCCCCGGGCCTCCCTCTTGCCCTACCTGCGACCCCGAGGGTAGACCTCGCCCCTCTCGTTCACCCTGACGAAGGGCGGCTCGACCTCCATCGAGGTGAGCAGGCCGTACCTGTGGGGCCGGCGGAACGCGTTGCCGGCGATCTCGCGCGCCCTGTACTGCCGGATCAGGTCGAGGTCGAACCGCGCCAGAAACACCCCCTCGTCCTCGCCCGCCTGCACCACCGTCGTGTCGCGCGACCGTCCGTTCCAGTCGAACGCCACGGGGTCGAAGGCCACCGAGTGGCCGTTCTCCTGCGGACGTGCGTAGTTCGCCATCGCCACCGCGACTCCGTTCTCGTAGGCTCGGGCGCGGAACTGCCCGATCCTGTGCATCTCGAGTGCGCAGGCGTTCGGCGTGAGGATGAGCTCCGCCCCCTTGAGCATCAGTATGCGCGCACTCTCGGGGAACTCCCGGTCGTAGCAGATCATCGCCCCGACCCTGACCGGACCGGCGGCGGTGTCGAGGTCGCTCACATAGAAGTCGTCCCCCGGCGTGAGCGTGGCCTCCGGCAGGTCGAAGTCGCAGGTGTGGACCTTCGCGTAGGTCAGGACGATCTCGCCGTGGCGGTCTATCAGCGACACCGTGTTGCGCGGCGCTCCATCCCACCTCTCAAGATAGGTGATCGCTATCGCCATGCTCAGCTCCCGCGCGAGATCGCGAAACCTCTTGACGAACTCGCCGTCGCGCTCCACGGCCAGCTCGTGGAGCGCGCGGATGCTCTGTCGCTCTGCGATCAGCGGCGACTCCTCGCCGTCGAGCCACTTGCCCGGGGAGCGCCACACGTCCTTCGGCCACAGGGGGTTCTCCCTCTCCCGCGCCCGGTCGAACGTGTAGCCCACGTTCCACATCTCCGGAAAGAGCGCGACGTCCGCGCCGAACTGCGCTGCCTTTCGGCAGTACGCCTCGCCCTTCTTCAGATTCATCTCCTGGTCGTTGCCCGCCCCCACCATCTGCAGCAACGCGACATTGAGATGGGTCATCAGTACCTCCCTTGGACAGTGCGTTCCCGGCCCGCGGACATCGGAATCTCGTGCGAAGCGCAAGAAAGAAGAAGCTCACGGGCCCTAAATCCAGTATATGAAGAAGGTAAAGACTAGCGTCCGAACCCATCCGGAGCTATCTTCGACAGGCAACGAACCGAACAGGAGCAGCAAGGTGGCAAAGCAGGCACTCGTTCTCGTCGGCACGAGCCAGGGACTGTTCGTGCTGAGGTCGGATCAGGATCGCCGGGAGTGGGAGATCAATGGCCCGTACCTGCACGGCTGGGAGGTGTACAGCGTGCTCGGGCACGACGGCCAGGGGCGGCCGCCCAGGCTCATCGCGGGCACGTCCCACACCGCCTACGGCCCGGCGGTGCGCGTGAGCGATGACATCGGGCGTACCTGGAGGCAGGTGGAACAGGGACCGCGGTATCCGAAGGAGAGCGGCTTCAAGCTCAATCGGGTGTGGCAGCTCGCCCCGGGCCACCCCTCCGAGCCCGACACCATCTTCGCGGGAGTGGAGGAGGCGGGAATGTTCGTGAGTCGCGACCGCGGCGAGAGCTGGACGGAGCTCGACGCGCTGACCCGGCACCCGACGCGGCCCGAGTGGTTTCCCGGCAACGGCGGCCTCTGCCTGCACACCATCCTGGTCCACCCGACGAACCCACGGCGGATGTGGGCTGCGGCGTCGGCGGTGGGCGTGTTCCGTACGGACGATGGCGGCGAGAGCTGGAGGACGTGCAACCAGGGCCTCGCGCGCGTGCCCACCGGACAGCCCTGCCCGGAGGTCGGCTACTGCGCGCACAAGATCGCGCTCGACCCGCTCGACCCCGACACGATGTACATGCAGTATCACGGAGGCGTGTTCAAGTCCACGGACGGCGCGGAGTCGTGGTACCCGATCGAGGAGGGACTGCCGCCCGACCGCATCTCCGTCGAGCCCGCGGCCCCCTTCGGGTTCGCCATCGCCTCCTCCCACACGCGCGACGTGTTCCTGATCCCTCTGGAGAGCAGCGAGAAGCGCACGATGAGGGACGGCAGGCTGCTCGTGTACCGGCTGAGGCAGGACGGCTCCGACCGCTGGGAGCCCGTGGGCGACGTCGTGCCCGACGAGCAGCGGCACGTGAACGTGCTCCGGGACGCGCTCGCGGTGGACTCGCTCGAGCCCTACGGCACGTACTTCGGCACGACCTCGGGGGAGGTGTACTACTCGCTTGACCGAGGCGTGAGCTGGGGCCGCATCCCGGCCCAGTTCTCGCGCATCCTCGCCGTCAAGACCTGGGTACTGGAGGACCACGTTGCGGCTTGAGGTCAGGGTGCCGTCGCTGCTGAGCGACTGCACGTCCGGCAGGACCAGGCTCGAGGTCGAGGCCGACACCCTCGGGGAGGCGCTGAGCCGTCTCCTCGAGACTCACCCCCTGCTGCGCGCCCACCTGTACGACGAGTCCGAACGGCCACGGCAGCACGTGCTGCTCTACTACAACGAAGAGAACATAGCCTGGCTGGAGAGGCTCGACCTGCCTCTCAGGCCCGGAGACCGCCTGACGGTGCTCCAGGCGGTCTCCGGTGGCTAGCGCATCACCACAGAGTATATATTGGGCGTCGCCCCGACCGGAGCCCATCCTCCAGTGCAGCGAAGGACCCGAGAGCCTGCCCTGAGCTTGTCGAAGGGGCGAACTCGGCGAAGGATCTGGAAGGGAAACGCCGCAGAGCCTCCCGAACAGATTCTTCGGCCCTTTGGGCCTCAGAATTTGACGTTTAGACAATTCGATGCGAAGAATGCGGAGAGGTCACGACCCACAGGCGCCTCATGCCCTTCAACGTAGCCGCCTGAGAACCAGCCACGCGAGGAGGAACTGGGCCGCCTGGTTCCCATAGGGGACAAGTCCAGATTGACAGAGCCCGTGGCGGTGGCTACAATGCTTGCGTCAACTCTTTGCAAAGGCTGCGAAGAGGACGGGTAGGACGCGTGCCAACGGGCACAGAGAGCCGCGCAGCTGGGATGCGGCCCCGCGCCACGTCCGACATGGCCTCGGAGCCGTGCACCCAAAGCCGACCCTGACGGCGAGTAGGCTGCGCCGGAGCCCACCGTTACCGGGCGAGGCTGGCACCCCGCCAGCCGCTGAGGCCGACGTCGCGAGGCGCCGGCGAAGTAGGGTGGTACCACGAGAGGCGCCCCTCGTCCCTATGCGGACAGGGGCGCCTCTTACTTTCCCAGTGAGGAGTTGATGAGGATGACCACCAACCGATACTACATCACGACCGCCATACCATACGTGAACGCCCGACCACACATCGGGTTCGCGCTCGAGGCCGTCCAGACCGACGCGCTCGCGCGATACCACCGCCTGCTCGGCGACGACACGCGCTTCCTGACAGGCACGGACGACAACGCGCTCAAGAACGTGCAGGCCGCAGAGGCCGAGGGCGTGTCCACACGGGAGCTCGTGGACCGCAACGCCGAGTACTTCCGCGCGCTGCGGGGACCGCTGAACCTCTCGTTCGACGACTTCATCCGCACGTCCGGCGACCCTCGACACATCGCCGGGGTGCAGAAGCTCTGGAGCGCGGTGGACGCCTCCGGCGACGTCTACAGGCGCTACTACGAGGGGCTGTACTGCGTGCGCTGCGAGCAGTTCTACGCGCCCGAGGAGCTGGTGAACGGCCTGTGCCCGGAGCACCTGATCCCGCCCGAGCGCGTCGCCGAGGAGAACTACTTCTTCAGGCTCTCGCGCTACCAGGACCAGGTGCTCGAGCTCCTCGAGTCCGGCAGGCTCAGGGTGGTGCCGGAGCACCGGCGCAACGAGGTGCTGAGCTTCGTGCGCCGCGGCCTCGAGGACTTCAGTATCTCGCGCACCGCCGCGCGTGCCCGCGGCTGGGGCATCCCCGTGCCCGGTGACCCCGATCAGGTGATGTACGTGTGGTTCGACGCGCTCGGCAACTACATCACCGCGCTCGGCTATGCGGACGAGGGAGAGCTGTACCAGAGGTACTGGGTGGAGAACCCGAACAGGGTGCACGTCATCGGCAAGGGCATACTCCGCTTCCACGCCGTCTACTGGCCGGCGATGCTGCTCTCGGCCGGAGTGCCGCTGCCCACGACGATCTACGTCCACGAGTACCTGACGGTCGAGGGCCAGAAGATCAGCAAGAGCCTGGGCAACGTGATAGACCCGGTCGCGATCGTGAGCCGGTTCGGCACCGACGCGCTCAGGTACTGGCTGCTGCGCGAGGCGCCCCGCACCGAGGACGCAGACTTCACCGTCGAGCGCCTGGTGGAGCGGTACAACACCGACCTGGCGAACGACCTCGGCAACCTGCTGAACCGCACGGTGAGCATGATCAACCGCTACCGCGAAGGCGTCGTGCCCGAGCCGGGACCGGCGACGGAGGGCACGGCGGACCTCCAGAGGATAGCATCCGGGCTCCCGGCACGCGTAGACACCGCGCTCGATGCGTTCGACTTCCGCGCGGCGCTCGCGGCGACCTGGGAGCTTGTCACGCGGGCGAACCGGTACGTCGAGGAGTCCGCGCCGTGGGTGCTCGCCCGTCAGGAGAAGGGCGGCGACGAGGCATCCGGGCGCTCACTGGACCGAGTGCTGTACGACCTCGCCTCGGCGCTGCGGACGCTCGCGCACGCCCTCGCGCCGTTCCTGCCGGGCTCGGCGGAGAGGATCGCCTCTCAGCTCGGGATCGGGCTGGGCGAGGGCATGCCCGAGTGGGGGAGCCTCGAGCCCGGCTCCCGGGTGACTAAGCCCGAGCCGATCTTCCCGAGGGTGGAGGCCGCGGAGGCAACCGTCTAGTATCGGGCGCGGGAGAGGGCCTGCAGGCTGGCCTCGGGCACGATGATGGGCACGCCGCAGCCGGGGGCCAGCATCAGCCCGCGCCCGTCCACCTGCCGGATCGCGTCCCGCACCTCGGCCCCGATCTCCTCCGGCGTGTCGAGCATCAGCGTGCGCTCGTGGTCTATCCCGCCCGCGAGGCATTTGTCCGTCCGCGTCCTGGCCTCGCCCAGGCTCGGACCCGGGCAGCGGTCGTACCAGTTGAGCACGTTCGCGGGGAACGACGCGAGCAGGTCGAACATCAGGTCCTGACCATGCATGTGGAGCATCGTCACCCGCGAGCGCGCGTGCAGGCTCTCGAGCACAGGCCGGTCGTACTCCGCTCCGAGCTCGGCGTAGGCATCCTCCGGCATCAGCTGGCGGCTCGCGAGCTCGATCGCGTAGAACACCCCGTCCGCGCCGCTTCCCAGGCACGCCCGCCCGAACGCCTCCACCGTGCTGCTCACGACCTGCAAGCCCGCCCGGACGAAGTCGGGATACTCGCGCAGGTGCTCGAGGAACAGGTTGCGCCCTGCAAGCCTCGCCGCGAGCATCGTGGGGGCGAACAGGGTCGCGAGCACGGGAGCCTCGTCCCCCACACCCTCGCGCACCATCCCGAGCACCTCGAGCTGCTCCCCGAGCGCACCCTTGCGCGGATCGAGCTCCTCGAGGTTGCGCCAATCCTCCGGATGGCGGACGACCGGGCCGATCTCCTGCCAGGACCCGCGCGACGGGTGGAAGCCGTCGAACTCGCAGCCCCAGTCCTCGAGCCCGAACGAGCTGCGGAACATCACCTTGACGTAGTCCATGTCGTAGCGCCGGTACAGCTCCAGCGTGGCATCCGCGAGCGCCTCGGGGTCGCGGTCAGCCTCCGGAAAGTGCATCCAGAACCCGAACGGCGGCCGGTCGGCCACCGAGCCCTCGAGCGCCGCCCTCACGCGCGCCCACCTCTCGCTCTCGGCCATAGCCCTCACCCCCTTTCCGCCTCGAGCCCTCAGCAAGAACCGGGCAACGAAGCTCAGCCCTCGCCCCTCCGCAGCAGGAGATAGGTGACCGAGCGACGCTCTGGAGTGCCGGAGCCCTCCGCCTGCGGCGCGTGCTCCCACGCGAGCTCCCAGCCCTCGAAGCGCCGCTCGATCTCCTCCCGGCTCGCGCCGCGCGGTCCGGGCCCGCCGTGACCAGGCGGGAAGGCGCTGATGAGATATCTGGCTGTGGGTGTGGCGACCGCGTTCACCTCCCTCACGTAGGCGTCCCGCTGCTCATCGCTCAGCCCGTGGAAGCAGCCGAGATCTATCAGCAGACTGAAGCCCTCGCCCACCCCCAGCTCGCGCAGGCGCGTGACGTCGCCGACCACGAGCTTGGGCGATACCCCGGCCTCGGAAGCCTTCCGGCGCGCCCTGGAGATCGCGCGCGGGGTGTAGTCCACGCCGGTCGCGTCCCACCCGTGCCGTGCGAGGTACACAACATTCGTGCCCGTGCCGCACCCAAGGTCCAGCGCCCGCCCGGCGGGCAGCGCCTCCGGTCCCTCGACCAGGTCCACCAGCTCGGGAGGCACCACGCCGGTGTCCCAGGGCATCTTCCCCACGAGGTACATCAGCCGAAACAATATCCGCCTGAAATCCACTCTCCGCCCCCTTCGGCCCGTCCCGCCCGGTCAGGACAGCATCATACACCGATCCCGCCCGGCTTGCACGGTTTGACGTCTGGGCTTGCCGTTGGTTAGCATAAACAGTCCGATGAACTCAGAAACCACGCTCCGAGCGGAGCTTCACTGTCACACGCACTACTCCAGGGACTGCCTGATGCGACCCGAGCGGATGGTCGAGGTGTGCCGGCAGCGCGGGGTGGACGTGCTCGCGGTGACCGACCACAACCAGCTCGAGGGCGCGCTGGAGCTCCAGAAGCTCGCGCCGTTCAGGGTCATCCCGTCGGAGGAGATCAGGACCTCCGAGGGCGAGATCATCGGGTACTTCCTGAGGGAGTACGTCGCTCCCGGGCAGAGCCCGGAGGAGACCGCCCGGCAGGTGAGGGATCAGGGAGGGATAGTCGGCGTGCCCCACCCGTTCGACGCGCTCCGGAGCAGCGCGATCCGGCGGGAGGCGCTCGACCGGCTCGTGTCGCTCGGGCTGGTGGACCTGATCGAGGCATTCAACGCCCGGATGGTCCGTCCCCAGGACAACGATCGGGCGCTCGCGTACGCTCACGAGCACGGGCTCCCCGTCGTCGCGGGCTCGGACGCTCACACCTACGCAGAGATCGGCGCCGCCTGCGTCGAGATCAGGCCGTTTGACGGCGCTCAGGACTTCCTGGAGGCGGTGCGCGAGGGCGTCCTGAGCGCCCAGCTCAGCCCCTGGCCGGTCCACCTGGCGAGCACCTGGGCGAAGGTCTCCCGAAAGATGGGTATCCGGAATGTACGGCGGTGAGATAGCGCGCGTCCGGCCCGGCAGCATCGCCGACGAGCTCGGGCTCGAGCCCGGCGACGTGCTGCTGACGATGAACGGGCGGAAGCTCCGGGACGTCATAGACTACCGCTTCTACTCCGCTGGCGAGCGCGTGGAGCTGTTCGTCCAGCGCGGGGACGACCACTTCCTCTGCGAGGTCGAGAAGGAGTACGACGAGCAGGTCGGCGTGGAGTTCAACCGCCCTACCTTCAACCCGATACGCCAGTGCGCAAACGCGTGCCCGTTCTGCTTCGTGGATCAGAACCGCGAGGGCATGCGCGACAGCCTGTACATCCGGGACGACGACTATCGCTACAGCTTCCTGTTCGGGAACTTCGTCACGCTCTCGAACCTGACCCCGACTGACTGGAAGCGCCTGGAGGAGCAGAGGCTCAGCCCGCTGTACGTCTCGGTGCACGCGACGGACCCCGAGCTCCGCCGCAGGCTGCTCGGCTACCCGAAGGCGCCGGACATACTCGAGCAGCTGGCGCGCCTGCGGGAGATCGGCATCCAGGCCCACACGCAGCTCGTGCTCTGCCCCAGCCTGAACGACGGCCCGCACCTGGAGCGGACGATAGACGATCTTTCCGCGATGTACCCCACCGTGCTCTCGATCGCCGTGGTGCCCGTCGGCCTCACACAGTTCCGGGGAGGCAGCGTGCACGCGGGCGGCCGGCACGACAGGATCATCGCCTCGCAATCTGCCACCCCCGTGCGCTCCTACACTTCGGAGGAGGCGACGGAGGTCGTGCGACAGGTCGACGCTCGGCGCAGGGAGTTCCGCAGGCGGCTGGGCACGCACCTGGTGTTCGCCTCCGACGAGTTCTATCTGCTGGCCGGGCGGAAGGTGCCGTCCTCCGCGAGCTACGAGGGGTTCCCACAGCTCGAGAACGGTATCGGGATGGTGCGCGACATGCTCGACGGCTGGGAGCGTGCGCGACGCCGCCTGCCCGAGAGTCTCTCCCGTCCCCTGAGGGTCACGATCATATGCGGCACGCTGCCCGCGGACGTGCTGAGGAGCGTTGCCCGCGAGCTGGAGGAGCGCGTGCAGGGCCTCTCCGTCGAGGTGATGCCGGTAGAGAACGGGTTCTACGGCCCGAGCACGAACGTCTCCGGCCTGCTCGTGGGCCGGGACATCCTGCCCCACCTCACCACCACGTCTGACTCCGACCTCGTGCTGATCCCCCGAGTGGCGCTCGACAACGACGGCCGCCGCCTGCTCGACGGCGTGACGCTCTCGGACCTCCGGAGTAGCTGCCCGGTGCCGCTCGAGCCCGCGACGGACATGGAGGAGGCGGTCGAGCTAATCCTGCGCCTGGAGTCCGGGGAGCGGCTGGGGGAGCACGTGCCCGAGCCGAGGATGGGTGGCTTCGAGTTCTCGCCGGTCTCGTCGTCCGACACCTACGGAGACCTCGTCACCTACTGGTGACCCCGGCGGTCTACAGCATCTCCTCGAGGTGCCGCTTCACAAGCTCGGTCAGGGATGGTCCCTTCCAGCCCTGCTCCGGCGAGGGCACCGAGATGTACCACCGTTCCGTGCCCGACCGGTCTATGATGTACACGTCGGATGAGTGGATGATGTCCCCGTCCTTCGGGTTGCGGGCGACGGTCTCGTGGTAAGCCCTCCAGACCCTGCTCAGCCTCGCCTTGCTGCCGGTGAGAAAGTGCCAGTTCCGGACCCCCTGCACTCCCCACCTCCGTGTCGCTGCCCTCACGTCCGCTACCGACGCCGCCCCCGCGTTCACGTTGACCCCGAGGAGTGCGACGTCCTGCCTCTTGTCTCCCAGCTGCCTGTACGCCTCGTGCAGCTGATGCGTCGTGATGGGGCAGATGTCGTGGCACTCGCTGTCGAGAAAGGTCAGCACGACGATCTTCCCCCGCAGGTCGGAGAGGCTGAGGGTGCGGCCCCTCTGGTCGGTTAGGGTGAAGTCGGGAGCCCGCTCCGAGAGCCGGGTGCCCTCGTACGCCTGGTCTCCAGCCCCTGTCATCTGCTGGCTGGCCTCAGCGCCGCAGCCGGCGATCACCCCCACCAGGCACGCCAGCACGAGCAGGTATCCGAGACGAGTCGCGATCAGCACCATGTCGCCTCCCAAAAGCACAGGACCTTGTCGTTACCTCCCACCGACATACTATCACCCTCGGCGGGCGAAGTGCCGGCGACGCGAGAGCCACCACAGGATAGCGGCCGCGGGCACGAGCGCGGTCAGCAGCAGGGGGCTCGCGACGGGGTCTGCAGGCTCGGCGGTCACGACGAACTCGACGTGGCCTCCCCCCTCCTCGCCGCCCACGTCCACGGTGAGCCTCCACTTTCCCTCGGAGGGCAGCTCGACGTCCACCGCGTAGAACAGCTTGTTCGGCCCGTGGTCGTGCGTGGCCTCGAAGGTGCGGGGCTCGCCGTCGCGCCCGACCGGCTCCGCCGTTACCGTGATGCGCGCGTCCTGCACGAGCTCGCTCTCGGACCGGGGCAGGTCGCCGCGCTCCAGGAGAGCACTCACGTCCACCGTGCCGACCCTGATAGGGGTCGGGCTGGTGAAGACGGTGACCCTATATGGGCCGACGCTCGCTCCGTCCACCCGGACCTTGCCCCCGTGCGCCGCCGTCCTGTCCGACCCCACGAGCAGCGCGACGAGAGCGAGGCAGATCGCCGCCAGGCGATACCTACTCATCCGCGTCCTCCTGTTCCCGTGTGGCCGCCTGGTTCGCCTCTTTCCACAGTCACGCCCGCCCCCAGTCTCCCTGCCCGGCGGCGACGCGGCGCTCGCGCACGGGCTCGTCGCCCCTTGAGAGGAACAGCTGGAAGAGCGCGAGGATCGGCACGAGGTAAAGCGCGCCGCCGACGATCCACATTATGAGCCCCCCGAGCTGCTGGTCGGCCATCACCGACAGCCCCCACACCCGTGGCACTCGCTGGTACGTCTCGTACACGGGGACCCGCGCGAACGTCAGCACGATGCCGATGATCGTTCCCTCGACGAGCGCCGGTATCAGGTACGGGATCGAGGCGAGGTAGCTCAGCCGCCTGCGCCCGCCCGTGGGGTGGACGACGGGCCACCAGTAGACGAGCGAGGCGATCAGGAAGCTCAGGTGCTCGAGGTCGTGCGTCAGCGTCACGCCCTCGGCCGCGTCGTAGAAGCGCGGGATGTGCCATCCCCCCACGACGACGAGGTATATCAGGATCGCGGGCAGAGGTCTTGTGAGCTGGTGGCACAGCCGGTGGACCGGGTGCCCGCGGGAGAAGAGCAGTCCGACCTCGCGCCGGAACCCCCTCGGCAGCGCCCACAGCGTCGGCAGCAACGGTGCCCCGAGGAGAAGCAGGGGGGCCGCGACGATGATGATGAGCATGTGCTCGGTCATGTGCAGGAAGAAGAAGAGCTCGCTGTAAGTGGCAACGGGCGAGAGCAGCGCGAACGCGAGCATCGCGAGCCCGAGCCCGTAGCACCACGCGCGCCACGCCGGAGGGGCGGAGAGACCCCTGCCCTGACCCTTCATGCGGTGCCGGCCCCACCAGTACAGGATCCCGGCCAGGGCTACGCCTCCGGCCACGACGGGGTGGAAGTCCCACGAGGCCAGAAACGCCGCGAGCTGCTCGTTCACCCCGCTATCTCCGCCCCGGCCACGAGCCGCTCAAGCTGGTCGAACGAGATGTACCCCTCGACCTCTCGCCCGTTCATGAAAGAGGTCGGCGTGGCCGGGACCCCCTTTCGCTGTGCCGGACTTCCCGGGCTGTGGTTGTGCCCTAGGTAGATGATGACGCCCACGATGACGAACGCAGCGGCGACCACGGCCGCGATCGCCAGCGGGCGCCGCTGGAACGGCCGGCTCGGGATGACCGGCCCCTCTCCCTCCTGCCTGCCCCCATCTGATGTGCGACTTCCGCCCACCGAGGCTACACCTCCCTGCGACCCTTGCTAGAGCAGCTCCAGCACCCGCTGCCTCATCTCGTCCGGATCGAGCCCTCCCTGAAGGAGGGCTCGATCGCGGCCCCTCCGGTCTATCACGTACACGACCTCGGTGTGCCCGACGTCGTAGAATCCGGTGTGCTCCCTCTCGCGCCCCGGCGACACAACTATCCCGTACCGGCTCCAGACACGCTCGAGCTCGTCGCGCCTGCCGGTCAGGAACAGGAAGCGGTCGGGCAGCCCCTGGGCCTCGACGAACTGGCGCACGCGCGGGACGGTGTCCCTCTCCGGGTCCACGCTGACCGCGACGAGCGCGACGTCCTGCGGGCTCACACCGTCGGTCGCGCGCTTCATCGCGTTCGCGATGAGCGGACAGCTGTCCTGGCACGATGTGTACAGGAAGGTCAGCAACACGACCCTGCCCTCGAGGTCCGAGAGGCGGACGGTGCGCCCGTGCTGATCGGTGAGCGCGAAGTCGGGAGCTGCTCTGGCCTGGCGGTCCACCGGGCCTGAGTCCGTGCGCTTCGACGTCCTCGAGCTCTCGCACACGCGCGCGAGCAGCGCGACGATCAGTACGATCTCTACCGCGATGATCAGCAGCGACCAGCGCGGCGGTATCCTGGGCAACGAGCCGTTCTCCTCCGAGGATGACTCCTCGATCCCATCAACTCACGCCACGTCGCAGACGCCCGGAGTGCGCGCTCCGTGGCTCGGGGATGGGTGAGGCATGAGGTTTGCGGTCCTGTACTCCTGAGCGCTCACGCCTCAGTGTAACCGGCTCGGACGGGCAGGGTCAAAGACGCTGCCTCTGGTGTACGAGACTGGGT
>CADDYR010000017.1 GCA_902810765.1 Chloroflexota bacterium | reverse complement strand
GTCGCTGGATACTGCTGACGCACGACCGTGTGCGGGGGGATGAGTTCCCGCTCACGCAGGAGTTCCTGTCCGAGATGCTGGGCGTGCGGCGCGCCAGCGTGAACGAGGTGGCCCGCGAGCTTGGGCGCACCACATCCACGTACTCGTCGGCCATGCCGTAGTACACGTCCAGCACCCCACCTCCCCGGCCGTCCACCCGGTCGGGAACACGACGCTCGATACGACCCCTTCGGTCTCCTCGCGCATCTCCGGCTCCAAGACCGGAGTCCGGGACCCGTACAACATCTCGAGTGGGTTCCGCTCGTCCACCACCAGAGTCCCGGCTGCGTACCGGCCCCGCTTCGGGACGTCGTGGACCTCGGGAACGTATCCCGCGGCTCCGTGGTAGATCATCAGCCAGCCCAGCGGCATCGGAACTGGCGGCGTCCCCCGCCTATGCGCAGCTCCTCCCACGAGTACTCGGGATCTATAAACAGTGCTGCACCCTCGTGTGCTTGTCGAGATGGGCCCGGGTCGCCAATTGCGCCCCACAGCTGGGACAGGAGACACGATGCCCGGGGCTCTCGTGCTTCTGCACCCAGTGCTCTTCGGGCTGCGGGCGCGTCTGAAACTCGGCGCCACAGACCTCACATCGGAAGCGGCCTGTCTGCATCAGCCCTCCTCTCTATCCGACCCCCGGTGATGCGCTGAAGCTCGACACCGCCCCCCTCGAAGCATATGGCGTGCACTCCCGCCTGACGTAACCGTCACCTGGTGGGCTCGGACCTTTCAGCCCACTGTAACCGTTCGTCGTGTAGGATGAGGCTGTGATGGTCCTCGAAGGACGGAGGCGTCGAGGTGTATCTGAGCCGATACTACGAGAGCCGGAGGGAGCTTGAGGCCGCGCTGGTTCGCGGGCGGGGTCGAGGCTGGGAATCGAGGGTGACGGAGCTGGGGCCGGGCAACGGGTACCTGGCGGAGTTCACAAGGAGCGAACAGGGAGTCGTTCCTCCCCATCGCTTTCCCGCCCTCGCCCGCCTCTTCGGGATGAGGCGCTAGCGGCGAGGAGAGCCGTCCGGCTTCTCGCCGGGGCTCACCTGCTGCCGTCGGTGCGCTGTCTCCGAGCCCGCTCCTGCACCGGGAGCACTCGTTTTCCTCCGCGGGCACCTTACTCGCGGGTTCTGAAGCACCGCCGAGCGCTGAAAGCTGTGTATTTACTGCCTCTTGTGAGGTGCTGGGATAGGGCAGGAGGTATGCCCCAGCAACTTTTAGTCGGTGGGTTCAGGGTTCGAGTCCCTGGCGGCCTACCACTCTCATTCCCAATCGTTGTGCCGGGTGTGCCCCCAAGCGGAACTGGGGCCACTTGTCGTGCTCGGGACTCGCTGCCCTCCTTCCCTCGGCCGCTCAGAGCGGGCGCAGGCTCGGTGCGCGAACCCCTAGCGTCCAGCGACGTTCCGATACCCGACTGTGCGCACCGGTATACTCGGTGAGGAGCTCTCGATGCGTACCCAAAGACATCCTTCCTCGACCGGCAGCCTCGATATCCGTAGCGAGTTCGGCAGGCTCAGGAGCGTGATGCTCCACCGCCCGGGCGCCGAGCTGGAGCGCATGACGCCCGAGCGCCGCGACGAGCTCCTGTTCGACGAGATCCTATGGCTGCCCGGGGCCCGGGCCGAGCACGACGCGATGGCCGCCGTCCTCGAGGCCGTCTGCGGCCCGGAGGGCGTGCTGTACGTCGAGGACCTGCTGGCCGACGTGCTCTCCGACGAGGCTATCAGGGAGCAGCTCGTGGCGGACGTCCTGGCACTGGAGCCGGAAGACGATCACGGGCTCGCGGGCAGGCTCAGCCAGCTCCCGCCTAGCGAGCTCGCCTCCGCACTGATCGCGGGCCTGCGCGAGGAGCAGGCGGACACGCTGACCGGCCTGCTCGACGGCGACGAGGGCTTCCGACCGCGCCCGATCCCCAACCTGATGTTCACGCGCGACCCTGCGGTCGTCGTGGGCGGGCGGGCCGTGATAAGCTCGATGACCCGCGCCGCCCGACGGCGGGAGCCCCTCCTGCTGCGATACGTCCTCTCATATCACCCACGGCTCGGCGCGCGCGGGGTGGAGGACGTCCTCTGGTGGGATCCGTTCGCGGATCCCTCGCCGGAGGCTCACCTCGAGGGCGGTGACCTGATGGCCGTGAGCGAGCGCACACTGATCGTCGGCTGCTCCGAGCGCACCAGCCGGAGGGGGATCGACGCCCTGGCTCGGGTGCTGCTGTCGAAGCACTCCTCGGTCGAGAGGCTCTACGCGGTGCTGATGCCGCCGCGGCGGGCCTGGATGCACCTGGACACCGTGTTCACACTGCTCGGGCCCGAGGAGTGCGCGCTATACTCGCCCCTGTTCCACGGCTACGGCGGGGAGGGCGTCCGGGTCGTCGAGCTGTCGCTCGCTCGTGGGAGCGTCAGGCTGAGGGAGCGCGACGAGTTCCTGCCGGACCTGTTGAACCGGCAGGAGGGCCTCGACCTCCGCCCGATCGAGTGCGGCGGGAGCGACCGCCTGAGCCAGGACCGCGAGCAGTGGACCGACGGCGCCAACTTCTTCGCGCTCGCGCCGGGCATCGCCATGGGCTACGAGCGGAACGAGGCGACCTACGAGGCGCTGAGCGCGGCGGGCTACGACGTGCTCACCGTGGGAGAGGCGGGCGCGACACCGGAGGGCAAACGCGTCGAGCTCGATGGACGGTGGATCTCCTCGCGGGAGCTCGCCGAGCGGCTTACGCCGGAAGGCGGTCGCAAGGTGGCGATCAGGGTGGGTGGCGGGGAGCTGTCGCGCGGTCGCGGAGGCGTCCACTGCCTGACGATGCCGCTGGTTCGCGAGTCCCTGTAGGGAGCGCCGGGGCCGGGATGGACGCTTGGCGAGTCGCACAGGCTCTACACGGCGAGCGGCAGCCCCAGCAGCGAGGCGGCGGCGTCCGATCTCTCAAGATCACCACGCGGGATCAGGAACAGAGCGCCGCCCCGGGACCCGACCTCGGCGACGAGGGCGAAGCCCGCGGCGAGTATCCCTCTCTCGGACGGCAGGTTGCCGAGGTCGTGCCCCACCCAGAAGCGGTCGGCCTCCGACAGCTCGGCTCCGACTATCTCGCGTAGAAGGCGGGTGTAGATGCCCGTGCCGCGCCAGTTGGGCAGGGTGAAGAAGTCCCACAGGTAGCGGTTGCGCTCGGGCAGGGCGAAGCTGAGACCAAGCTCACCGATCGAGGCTTGGGCGTGGGCCGACCAGCCGTATCCAGCAGGCTCGCCCCGGACGCGGGCGAGGTACGCCCGGTGGCCCTGGAGTTGTCGGGCCCGGAACTCTCCCCGGTCGAGCAGAGGCAGGTCGTCCGAGGGCTCGATCGCGAGGCCGCGAAGAATCGGGGGCTCCGGGAGGGGGTCGCCGCGCCACCAGGCGTACAGCCGGCCGAGGATCAGCGAAAGCCCCCCGTCGGCACCGGCTCTATGGGCCGGAGTCCCGCCTCGATCTCCGCCCGGTGCTGCTCGAGGAACGGCGGCAGCGAGAGCCTCTCGCCGAGGTGCTCGGGATCCTCGTCGGTCGCGAATCCCGGGCCGTCCGTCGCGATCTCGAAGAGCACCCCTCCCGGCTCACGGAAGTAGATCGAGCGGAAGTAGAAGCGATCTATGACCGGCGTCACGCCGAGACCCGCGCCGGAGACGCGGTCCCTCCAGATGCGATGCTGCTCGTCATCCGGCGTGCGATAGGCGACGTGGTGGACGCCGCCGACGCCCAGCCTGCCGCGGGGCATCTCGGGCCGCTCCTCGACGTGCACCTCCGCGCCGGGACCACCGGGGCCGCACTCGAACACGACGACCTCGCGGCTCGTCACCTCCGGCAGCGCGTAGCTTCCCGCGCGCCGGAAGCCCATGACCTCGGTGAGCACTCTCTCCGTGGGCGCCAGGCTCTCCACCAGGAGCGTCACGGAGTGCAGACCGCGGATCGCCATCTCCTTCGGGACGGGGCTCCGGTCCCACGGCACGCCGCCGTCGCCGTCCTCGATCAGCTCCAGCCGCTGGCCCTCGGGGTCGGTGAAAGGCAGCGTGGCCCTCCCGCCGCGATCCTTGATCTCGCCGCGCCGCACTCCAAGACGGTCCAGTCGCTCGGCCCACCACTCGAGCGCGCCGCTGCCCGACACCCGCAGCCCGATCGCGCCGACCATGCCGGTCCCCAGCCGGTTCGGCTCAAGGTACGGCCAGTCGAAGAACGTCACCTCGGTGCCGGGGCTGCCCCGCTCGTCCGCATAGAAGAGGTGGTACGCCGAGACGTCGTCCTGGTTGACCGTCTTCTTCACGAGTCGCATCCCGAGCGCCTGAGTGTAGAACGCGACGTTGCCGGAGGCGTTGCCGGTCACCGCCGTCACGTGGTGAAGTCCCTCCAGCTCCATTTTCGGACCCTCCTGCCGGGGCAGCCGCGGGCTGCGCGCCGGCGACTACTCGATGGGCTGGCCGAAGCGCTCCCGGTGGGCGATCTCCGACAGCGGCTTGCGGTTCTTCCTACCGCGCCCCCCAGGCTGCGCAGGGTAGCCGAAGGTGACGATCGTCAGCACATCCAGCCCGTCCGGGATGCCGAGCAGCGGCTTGACGTTCTCCAATCCACCGGCGAAGCCGACCCAGTTGGAGCCCACGCCCTCCGACCACGCGGTCAGCACCATGGACTGGACCGCGCGGCTGCCATCGGAGACCGAGAAGCGATTGTTGCGGTCGACCGCGACGGCTATCGCCATCGGCGCCTGGACGATGTACGGGCCGGTGGAGACGAGGCTGCCGAGCTGGCGCAGCGTGTCGCGGTCGCGGACGACGATGAAGTGCCACGGCTGCTTGTTCATCGAGCTGGCCGTGAGCCTGCCGGCCTCGAGAATCCGGCGGACCGTCTCCTCAGGCACGGGCCGGTCCTCGTAGCTGCGGACGGCGAGCGCGGTCCGCACGGCATCGAACACCTCCATCGCGCACCTCCTCGGGGAATACAGCCAACAGCTTACCGCCGGGCGCTTCGCGCGTCAAGCCGGAGCGGGGAGCGAAGCGGTCACCCTCCCTGGGCGAACCTCTGCCCGGTCGCGAAGAGGCGGGAGACCCACGGCAGGAGCAGCGTGAGGGCGATCACCACGTACAGCGCGCCCACCGCCACGAACGGTGCACCCGGCGCAAGGGCGTACAGCAGGCCCGAGGCCGTCGCCCCCACGAAGCTGCCCGCGGTACCCGCGGCGCTGTAGTTCGCCTGCGCTCTGCCTCGGATGCTGGCGGAGGTGCGGTCCGCGAGCAGGCCGTCCAGGGCCGCACTCGAGAAGGGCGCGACCAGCCCCTCCACGGCCGAGAGCGCCACGATCAGCCAGGGGTCGAGCTCGAGGCCGTAGGCGCCGTATATGATCGCGAGCGCCAGGAGACCCCACACCAGCGGCCAGTACCGGCCGTGCCTGTCCGAGACCCGGCCCGCGAGCGGGGAGAGCACGAGCATCGGCAGCGCGAACGTCGTGTACGACAGCCCGATCAGGAGCAGCGAGGCGCCTCTGTCCTGCATGTAGATGCTCCAGATAGCCATCAGGGCCCCGTTCGGCAGCATTATCGCGGCCTTCAGAGCGTAGGCGAACACGAGCGAGCGGTTGAGCGCACCCGAGAAGAGAGCTACGTACGCATCGTCGCGGGTCGAGCGGGCCTCGTGCCTCGCGAGCAGGATCGGACAGGCGACCGCGCCGATCGCCATGCCCGCGCCAGCCACGACGAACGACGGGGTGTAGCCCAGCTGCGAGGCCATGAACGAGCCCACGGCGGGCCCGGCGAGCATCCCGCCCATCTGCGACGCGCTCAGCAGCCCCAGGGACTCGGCCTGCCTGTCCCTCGGCGCGATGGAGTTGACGAGGGCACGCGCGGGCGGCAGGATCGCCGCGGCCGCGACCCCCTCGAGGCCCCGCAGCCCGATCAGGATCGCGGGAGAGTGGACCGGGATGTACGAGACCACCAGGATCGCGTGGAAGAGCAGCCCCGTCCACAGCAGGGTCACGTACCCGAACCGGTCGGCCAGCCACCCGACGAACGGCGCGGCGACGAACGACGTCAGCAGGAACGCCGAGGCCATCAGCCCGACCTCGGCGCTGGAGGCGCCCACGTCGCGGGCGTACAGCGCCCGCAGCGGCATGACGAAGCCCAGGCCGAGGAACGATACCCCCACGACGCCCATCAAGAGGAGCATCGCGGGCGAGTAGACCACCTCCGCCCCTGCCCTGCCGCGCCCGGTCGCGGCGCCGTAGCCCTCCGCCATACCCGCTCCGAGTCCCTATCCGCTCCTCTTCAGCCTGCCAGTGCGCTTGGCATAGTGCTCCGCCTGCAGGAACACCCAGACGCCGAGCGGTATGCTCACGACGCCGGTGACTGCCAGGGGGAGCAGCACGTCGCCCAGACTCGCCAGGCCCTGCCCCTGGATCACCGTCCGGCGCATGCCGTCCAGGACGTACGTCGCCGGCGAGATCTTCGCGAGCAGCTGCATCCATCCCGGCAGCACGCTGATCGGGTAGTACACGCCGGACACGAGCAGCAGGATCGAGCTGATCATGAAAGTCATCTCGGCCCCCCGCTCGGTGAACATCAGCGGCAGGATCGCCGCCATGATCCCGACTCCGATGAAGCCGAGCGAGCCGACGAGCACCACGACGAGAGCGCCCACGACGTTCATGCGGCTCAGGTCGAGCTGCACGAAGGCCGCGAGCACGACGAACAGGGCTATCGCCCGCAGCAGCCCGTACACGACGCTGAACAGCGACGTGCCGAGCATGTGCGTCATCCGGCTGATCGGCGCCATGAACGTGTACTCGATCGTGCCCTCCCAGCGCTCCCACGCGATCATCTGACTGATCGAGTCGAAGACGGAGCTCAGGTACGCCCACACGAGCGTGCCGATGCCGAGGTACAGCACCAGCGGGCGCGTGTCGGTGCCCTGTGCCTTGCCTATGTAGACCACCGAGAGCGAGCTCGCCACGCTGTACACGAAGAACGCGAGCTCCCACCCCCAGTACCTCTTCGTGAGGTTGAGGTTGCGCTCGACGAACGCGTAGCTCGCCTTCGCCTCCTGCAGGAACCCCGGCGAGTTGGACATTCCCAAGGTGTTCACCTTCCTTGCAAACTGCGGACCGTGGAGGCCGCGCGATCAGCTCGCGGCGGCCTCCTCCATCTCCTCGAGCGAGTGCCCGGTGAAGTGCATGAAAGCCTCCTCGAGCGTGGGCTCCGGGTGCTCGGGCGTGGCGGCCCGGGCCTTCAGCTCCGCGGGCGTGCCCTCGACCACTATCCTGCCGCTCTCGAGGATCGCCATCCGGTCGCAGAGCGCGTCGGCCTCGGCCATGTCGTGGGTGGTGAGGAGCACCGTCGCGTCGTGGTCCCGGCGCAGGCGCAGGATGAACTCCTGCACGTCGAGCTTCGAGCGGGGGTCGAGCCCGGTGGTGGGCTCGTCGAGCAGCAGGAGCACGGGCGAGGTCAGGAACGCCCGCGCGATCGCCACCTTCTGCTGCATGCCCCTCGACATCTGCTCGAGCGGCCGGTTGAACCTGTCCGGCTCGATCCCAAGGGCCTCGAGGATCCTGGGGATCTCCCTGCGGGCCTCCGAGCCCGGCACGCCGTACAGTCGGGTGGCGTACATCAGGTTCTCAACCGGAGAGAGCTTCTTGAAGAAGCTCGCCTCCACGGACACCCGATTGAGCATCCTCTTCACGACCTTCTCCTCGCGGATGACGTCGTGCCCGAAGATCTCGACCCGCCCCCCGTCGGGGATGAGCAGCGTCGAGATCAGGCGGATGAGGGTGCTCTTCCCCGAGCCGTTGGCGCCCAGGACGCCGTAGATCTCGTTCTTGCGGATGCGCAGGCTCACGTGGTCCACCGCGAGCACCGGCGCGCTCTGCTCCCGGCGCGGCCTCCTGAAGGGCAGTATCCGCCTCCTCTCGCCCCCGAATCGCTTCACTATGTCGTCCACTACGACCGCGTCTGTCTGTACCATCGCCTAGCTATCCCGCCTTCGACTGCTACCAGCCAGTAACTACAACCGCTCCGCACACCGCAGGTATGCCGCCCGGGCCGCACCCCGCCTCCTCTCCGAGGGCACAAAAAGGGCCGTGTCGGGAAGCTCTCCGCCACGGCCCACGGCATCGCCCTGTATGGTGGACGGGATCAGCCCGCTCTGATCCTCACCGCGCGCGACGGAGCTCGCGTGGCCCCCGCGCCAGCCGGACCGCTTCGGGGCGCCAGGAACCCCTCGCAAGGCACGACGAGCCCAGCGAGCCCTGGTGCTGAAGCTGGCCTGGAGATACGTGGCATCGGGAACCTCACTCCGACTGCTATCGGGAAGCGCGCGCTCTTCCCACCAACATCTACTCTACAGGCCACAAAATGCTAAAGCAAGACCGATCCCGTGCGATTCGCGAACAGAATCGCACATTCGATCCTGGCGGCCTCGCCGCCGGTTGCGCGTGCGCTTCGGCTCGGCCCCGCCCGGTCGTGCCCGCGCAAGCGGCGTGCCGGACGGTCGGCACCGACGTCACCCCCCACGCGTCGGCTTGGGGTCGCAGCACAGCAGCAGCCTGGGCGCAGCGATGGGCGCGATGCAGATTCCAGGTGAACAGCTACGGGCTGTAGCTACCTGCCCATGGCCACCCCGAGCCCTTCGCGTAGTTTACCCTCGAGCCCTTCGCTTCGCTCGAGGGTAAGCCCCGCGAAGGATCCGAAGGCCGTGCCTCGCACCGAATCCGTGACGGATTCTTCGACCCGGCGCCTCGGAACGACGGACCCGTTACATGGGTTCGGCACGGCGTACGCAACAAGAAGGGGCCGCAGCGCAGGTGCCGCGGCCCCATCCGGCTGCCGGACTCAGTCCTGACGGACCGCGGCGATGTTCAGCGTGATCCTGACCTCGTCGCCGACGACCGCCCCGCCGCTCTCGAGCAGCGGGTTGTAAGTCAGGCCGAACTCCTTGCGGCTGATCTTCGTCTCGGCGTCGAACGCAGCGCGCTGCTTGCCGTAGGCGTCCTTGATCTGGCCGCCGTACTCGACGTCGAACACGACCGGCCTCGTGACGTCGCGGATGGTGAGGTCGCCCGTGACCCGCGCGTGGGTCTCGTCCAGGAGCTCCACCTTCGTGCTGCGGAAGGTCATCGTCGGGTACCTCTCCGCGTCGAAGAAGTCCGCCGAGCGAAGGTGGTTGTCCCGCTGCTCCTGATTCGTGTTCACGCTCGCCGTGTAGACCGTGGCCTCGACCGTGGAGTTCTCGGGGTGCTCCTCGTCTATCCGGAGCGTGCCCTCGAACCGCTCGAAGTTGCCCCTGACGGTGGCCACCATCATGTGCTTGACGGCGAAGCCGACCACCGAGTGAACGGGGTCTATCGTCCAGGGGCTGGTCTTCGTAAGGGTCTGCGTGTTGGTCATCGTCCTTCCTTTCCCGAGCTGTAACGTGCTTACCTTGCATTAGTCACTATACATTGGTAACTTACTCTTGTCAAGGGGCTTATGATAAGTTAGAATGATTCCATGAGCACGGAGTCGTTGGACCAGCTACTCGAGGGAGCGCGGAGTCCCTTCTGCCCGAAGTTCCACCACGCCGTTGAGCTGATCGGCCGCAGGTGGACCGGCGTCATAATCCGCGCGATGCTGAACGGGGTCGAGCGCTTCACCGACCTCTCGAACACGATCCCCGACATCTCCGACAGGATGCTCTCCGAGCGACTGAAGGAGCTGGAGGAGGAGGGGATCGTCGAGAAGAAGGTGGTGGCGGCCACACCCGTGAGGATCGAGTACCACCTGACTCCTAAGGGCTGGGCGCTCGCGCGCGTAATACGCGACATCTCCGCCTGGGCCGAGGAGTGGGGCGAGTCCGGGTAGCCGCGGCCTCGCGCGCCGGCGCTGCCGGCGGTCAGGCCACCTTCCGGGACGTCCAACGAGCGCGCCCGCAGTCATCGCGGTGGCGCAACGAGAGCAAGCCGCGCGGAGCCTTCACGAGACCCACCCGCCAGCCGGTCCCTAGCGGGCGGTAATGGTCGGCGTCTGCGACGCGTCGCCGTTGATGCCGAGGCCGATCCTGTGGCCGTCCACCGCGTCCACGATTACGTACATCGTCCCCGATATTCGCGTCTTGCTCTCGGGAGGATGGGTGAGCGGCTCGAACGTTCCCCTCATCTGCACCACGAACACCGGTCTGTCGTCCGGTGGCAGGTAGCTGGACTCCCTCGGAAGGCTGTCAGTCAGCGCCAGCGCGTCCCCAAACGACAGATGGTGTACGCCCACGAGCGTCGGGTTGCGCTCACCCATCGCGTGCGCCAGGTTCGTCGCCTCGGCCACGAGGGCGTCTCGGGAGGTGAGCGCGGCGACGTCGGGCATTGCCCGAGGAGTCGGCTGTGCGCCCAACGCGCCCATCGAGCTCTGACGGGCCTGGGTCACGATGGCTATAACGGCTACGCCCGCGAGCAACATGGTCAGGATCGCCAGCACGTAGCGCATCTTCGCCTCCTAGCACGAACTATTGTTGTTCATGTTGAAGCACGCGGAGTCGAGGTTTGAATACAACCAGATATCCGCCGGCGGGTTGTTATATAGGCCGGGGTTGATAATCGCATGCCACTGCCCATCATCGTCTTTCCAGTTCCATCTGTTGGTGTATGTTGGCTCGATCCAGTTGTAGAAGGAGTCACCATCATCACCATCACAGTGATTGGATTCACTGCCCAGTTCCGCGTGATAGGCATTAAGGTTGTTGTAATGAGCCGTGCCTACCAAGTAATTGGTCCCGTTGATCATGATCCATACGTCGTAACCGTCGCTATTACGATTCCACGTGATACGATAATGATACATTGTGCCTACTGGTTCAGTAAGTGGCGTATTGAGATCCCAGTCCTTATATTGGATTACGCCGTTGACCTTAGCTTGTCTAGCCCAGTAGAAGCCATCAAAGTGTGTATAGGCGTCATTGCGATCGTCCCAGTAAACGATACGCCCTACTTCGACCCAATAATTGAATGTCCGCCCCGCCGCAGAATCGGTACTGAGCCAGAGTGCATGAAGCACGTGGTTCTCCTGCTTGTCGATGAAGTCGGCAAACATTCGCTGCTCAGCAACCCAACCCTCGCCACCGTAACCGGGATCACCAGAGGCACCTATGTCACGCTTCCAATAGGCGTAAATACGCGAAAAGCCGTCCTCCTTGCCCTGCCATGAACTGCACCCGCTCAATGCATATGAAGGCCGCGAGGGAATTGCAAGAGCTACGGGCATGAGGACGGCGATGACCGCCAGTACAAGCGCACGTTGATTCACTACTGATAGAGGATATCGAAATTGACAGCGCAGCCGGATAGCTGCCCTAGTGTGGCGCCTCAGCTTCATGACATTGCCCCTTCCCTGACGTCTTACTTGCCCGGATACAAAGCAGCAGGCTTTGAGCAAGGTAGATCCCGGGGATGCCTCTCTGAGTGCTGAAGAGACGCTCAGATCTTGATTGGATTATAGCCTCACTCCCCTCCGGTGTCAAGTCCCTGCACTCGTCACGCATCCGTTACTGCATCAGGGTCAGACAATATACGTGCATCCGACGCACGAAAACACAGAGATGCCGACCTCTTTCGCAAGGTAGTCCTTCACGATCTTCAAACCAGCCCAGATGGCTGCGTCCTCAGCTCACGGCTCGCTTCACGAGCGCGCCGATCCTCCTTCAGCTCTCTGGCGCGCTCCTTCATCGCGGCTCGTATCCTCGTCTGTGAAACCCTTCCTTGGGCTCATAGAGACCTCCTCATACTGACTTGGAGAAATATATCTGCTCGGGCATACGTCGCGGCGATCGCCATTGAGCACTGCGCCCTCGTCGTCAGCCCTCTTGTTTACCGGGATAACCTGCCCCCTAGAACTGGTCCAATCGTAATGTGAGTCTAGAGCCCTCTACTGATGCTGTACCGGCAACAACAACACTGTCTCGGGCTACCTCTGCCGGTGTTCGATAGCCCAACGAGCTGTGCGGTCTTTTGGTGTTGTACTCCTTCCTCCACTTCTCTATCACGACCTGCGCGTATCTCTGGTTATAGTCGAGGGTCAGCTCCTTTATCAGACACTCGTCTCGGAGCTTCCCGTTGAAGCTCTCGCAGTAGCCGTTCTCCCACGGATGCCCCGGCTCTATGTACACCGTCTGAGTCCCGCTGAGTGCCAGCCACTCCTGGACGAACTTGGCGATGAACTCCCCTCCGTTATCGCTCCTTAGGTGCTTGGGCTCTCCGTACTTCTCGAACAAGTCGGCCAGCGTCTCTCACCACCTGGCTATCCAGACTGTACTCGACCCTAATCTGATGACACTCCCTCGTGTACTCGTCCAGCACCACCAGCATCTTCAGCACTCGATTGCTCTCGGTCCGGTCGTACACGAAATCGTACGTCCATACGTGTCCTCTGTATTCGGCTACGGTCGGCAGTTGCTTGTGCCCTACTCGCCGCTTCTTCGGCCTCCTCCTCGGCAAGCTGAGTCCCTTGGCTTTCCAGACCCTCCACACCCTCTTGTGGTTGATCTTCTCTTCACGGTTCAATATCGCCGTGATCCGCCGGTATCCGTACCGCTTGTGCTTCCGAGACAGCTCCACTATCTTGGTTTTGAGTTCCAGGGAGTGCTCGTCGCCGCTGCCCTTGTACCGATACGTCGAACGGCTCAGTCCCATAGCTCTACACGCTGTTCGCTCCGAGCTTCCTCTTGCCATCAGCTCGCTTGCCAGTTGCCGCCTCTCTTTCACAGAAGCCCCCTTTTTTCGAGTGCCTCCCGAAGAGCCTCGTTCGCAAGCGCCTGATCCGCTACCAGCCTCTTGAGGCGGGCGTTCTCTGCCTCCAGGTGTTTGAGCCTGCGTAGCTGCGATACCCCCAGTCCCCGATACTCCTTCTTCCACCGGTAGTACGTCCGTTCGCTGATGCCGTACTTGCGGCATACCTCCGCTTTCGAGGCAGCCGCCTCCGCCTCCCGGAGTATCCCGACTATCTGCTCCTCGCTGTACCGCTTCTTCAAGTCCGTCCCCTTTCTTTGGGGCTTCGGACTCACATTCTATCTGGTACTGTTTTTGGGATGCAGGTCAGGGAGAGTTAGGAATGTCTTTGGTTGCTGCAGACCGTCTCTTGTGGCAGCATCCGCCATTGTAAGCCACTCTTGAGCACGAACTCAATAACTCAATACCCGTGAGTGCCGCCCGGTCAGATATGCGAGGTCTGCCATCCTTAGGCTCGGATGGCTCCAGAGGTAACACCGGCTCGATTACCTTCCACAACTCGTCTGATGCCGGTTCGGCATGATCGTGGCGGAGATCAGGTGTTCCCTCGCGAGGAAGGGTGAGGGCTTCTGTTCCGATTCTATAGCGGGCCGCAAGAGATGAATCTGCGAAAGCCACAAGCACAGAGGGGATAGGCCGTCATTCTGAGCGCGAAGAATCCCCACAAGCGTTGATCTCGGGCACGAGTGGCAGGGATCCTTCGGCCCTTCGGGCCTCAGAATGACAGTTCCTGCTGAGGCCCGTGTCCTCAGACCTCCAGCTACCTGCTGTGCTGCTCCCACATCTGGGACAGATGGGGGTAAGTGCGCCATCTTCAAACGGAGTCGGTATAAGGCCAGGATCGCCAGCACGTAACGCATATTCGTCCTCTAGCCTAGTACCTGACCACTATGGATTAGATGGGTAGAGACGGCACAGGCTGTCTCTGGCCTGACGGCTGGTGAAGCGCCACTCAACTGTCGCCTTCGCCTCATTGCGCCCCTGCTCCCACGAGGCTATCTCCCACTCAAGGGTCTCGGAAATCCCGATCCGCCTGTCCAGGCACTGACTCATAAGCACCGACAACTCGATCTCAGCCTGGTTGAGCCAACTACCGTGCTTCGGTGTATAGTGGAACTCCAGCCTCCTGAGGATCCTTCTGGCCTCCTTTGGCTCGTATGCCTCGTATAACGATGCCCCCGTGTGAGTGTTCAGGTTATCCAACACCACCCTCACCACCTCAGCCTCCGGATACTCCTCGTCCACCAGCCTCCTCATCTGCTCGGCGAAGTCGAGCCTGGTGCGGTGATGTGTCACCTCCACGTGCCTTCGCCCAGCTTTGGACTCGAAGCTCACAAACAGGTTACGCATCCCCTCCCTGCGGTACTCGTAATCATACCTTCCGGGCTTGCCAGCCTCCATCGGCAGGGCAGCGCGTGTCTCCCCCACCAGTTGGTACGGCATCTCGTCGAAGCATACCAGGGGGCGCCTCGGATCGTACTCCTCTTCGTACAGCTCCAGCACCTCTTCCATCCGCCACACGAACTCCGCCGACTGCTCAGGCGGGATGCACCACTGTTTATGTTGCCACGGCTTCACATCCCCCTTTTGAGCGTGCGCCTCACAGTCTCATCGCTGATCGAGTCCACCTCCCCGAGCTCGATGAACCTGTCAGCCAATAACTGCATCGTCCACTCCTTGCGACCTTCCGGTGGCTCACAACAAGCCAGCACTATCAGCTTCGCCTCCTGACACCCATTGAGCTTACGAGCCTTGCCTGGCCGTAGCTTCTCGTTGAGTGCCGACTCCAGCCCCTCCTCGACGTATCGCTTGCGGACCTTCTCCACCGTTACCTCGTGGATGCGCACCTTCTCGGAGATCACCTCGTCGGTGTCCCCCTCGTCGGCGCACAACAGCATCATTCCCCGCTTCAGCTTCCTTGCCTTGCACTCTCCCTTGCGCGTCAGCTCGACCAGCTCCTGCCTCTCTGTCAGCTCCACTACGTACTTCTTCATCAACCTACCCTCCTGCTATCATCAACTGATGTTGCTCAGCACGTATTACACCAGCCAAACCATAGTGGTCAGGTACTAGTCTGATTGGAGTATAGCTCCGTTCCCCAGCTGGTAGGGTGTCCAGCCCCCTCCTGGCACACAGCGTGCGTGTTCGGGCTCGTCGCGAACCCGAAGGGAGGAGATCACTATGAGTATCCAGCGTTGGGACCCGTTCAGAGATGTGCTCAGGCTGAGGGACGCGATGGACCGGCTGCTCGAGGAGAGCTTCGTGCGTCCCACAAGCATCACGCCCACCGCCGCCCTCGGCATGCCGCTCGACGTCGAGGAGACCGATCACGAGTACACCATCCGCGCCAGCCTGCCCGGCTTCAAGCCCGAGGAGATCAACGTCTCGCTCCAGGGGGACGTGCTCACGATCTCCGGTCAGCACAAGGGCGAGGAGGAGCGCAGGGAGCAGAACTACCTGATCCGGGAGCGCCGGATGGGCTCCGTCAGCCGCACGGTCACGCTGCCCAGCCGAGTGCAGGCGGACCAGGCCAAGGCCGAGTACGAGAACGGCGAGCTGGTGCTCACGCTGCCGAAGGCCGAGGAGGCGCGCCCGAAGCAGATCCAGATCAACGTCGGCGGACAGCAGCAGCTCTCCGGAGGCCAGCAGACGGCCACGTCCGAGCAGCCTCAGCAGTAGGGCCGTGAGGAGCGGGCCTTGCCCAGGCTGAGGGACAGGTTCTCCCCTTCTCAGGAGCTCACGTCCGACGTGGTGGATCAGGTCCGCGAGCTGGCGCTGCCGCTCGAGAGGCCCGAGGACCTGGACCCGCTGATCGAGCGGATCGGGGACGCGCGCTACGTGCTGTTGGGCGAGGCGTCCCACGGCACGTCGGAGTACTACGCCTGGCGCTCGGAGATCAGCAAACGTCTGATCTCCGAGCGCGGCTTCTCGTTCATCGCGGTCGAGGGCGACTGGCCGGACTGCTATCGCGTGAACCGCTACGCGAGGGGCTGGCCGGAATCGGGATCTAGCGCCTACGAGGTGCTGTACCGCTACGAGCGCTGGCCCACCTGGATGTGGGGCAACCGCGAGGTCGTGGACCTGGTCGAGTGGCTCCGGAGCTACAACGACGGCCGTGCCGAGGAGGCCAGGGCCGGCTTCTACGGACTGGATGTGTACAGCCTGTGGGACTCCCTCGACGCGGTGCTGGGGTACCTGGAGCGCGAGCACCCCGAGGCGGTCGAGGCGGCGCGCCGGGCGTTCAGGTGCTTCGAGCCGTACTGGGAGAGCGAGGAGGACTACGCCACGGCGGCCTCCTCGCTCGTCCCGGCCTCCTGCGAGCGGGAGGTCGTCGCGATGCTCCGGGCGCTCTGCGCGAGGTCGCTGGAATACTGCGGGGACGACCCTGAGGCGTTCTTCAACGCCGAGCAGAACGCGCTCGTCGCCAGGAACGCCGAGGCCTACTACCGGACGATGATCGGGGGAGGCTCGGCCTCCTGGAACCTGCGCGACCACCACATGGTGGAGACGCTGGAGCGGCTGATGGGTCATCACGGCAAGCGGGCGAGGGCGATAGTCTGGGAGCACAACACACACGTGGGCGACGCCCGGGCCACGGACATGGCCGAAGCGGGCGTGGTGAACGTGGGGCAGCTGGTGCGCGAGCACCACGCGCCGGACGACGTCGTGCTCGTCGGCTTCGGCTCCTACGAGGGGAGCGTGATCGCGGGGCGGTACTGGGGAGCGCAGATGCAGCGGATGCGGGTGCCGCCCGCGCGAGAGGGCAGCTACGAGCGGGCGTTCCACGAGGCGGGAGAGCGGGACAAGCTGATCGTCTTCCCGGACAGCGCGAGCGTGGGTCCGCTCGGCAGGCAGCGCGGCCACAGGGCCATAGGCGTCGTGTACGACCCCGAGCTCGAGTCCTACGGCAACTACGTGCCGACCGTGCTGCCCGAGCGATACGACGGCTTCCTGTACATCGACCGCACGGAGGCCCTGCACCCCCTGCACCTGGAGCCCGAGTCGGCCCGCAGGGGAGAGAGGGAGACCTTTCCGGCGGAGGTGTAGGCCCGCGGGACGAACAGCCACCGCGAAGCTGTGCCACGGGTGCGAAGTTGGCATATACTGTGCGCAGCGGGCGGCAGAGAGCGAGCCCGCAACCCGACTGGAGGAGGAGCAGCCTTGAAAGCGTCGTCCCTCGAAGGCAAGGCGGTGGTCGACCTCAGCATCGCCGACAAGATCGGCAGCGTCAGCCAGGTGGTGATTGATCCCAACGCCAGGAAGGTCCTGGCGCTCGAGATCAGGGGAGAGAGGTTCAGCGCACCCCAGATCGTCCTCATCGAGAAGGTGAGGTCGTTCGGCAAGGACGCGGTGACGATAGACAACTCGAGCGGGCTGAACGAGCGAGCGAACGTGAGCGAGCTCGGCGGGCTGCCGAACGCCAGCGACTTCATCGGGACCAGGGTGGTCACCGAGAGCGGCACCCTCCTCGGCACAGTTCGCGATGTGCTGTTCTCGGACGATGGGAAGGAGATCGTGGGGTACGAATACTCGAGGGGCGGGATCGGCGCGCTCGTCGGGCTCGGCCACAAGACGCTGAGCGCTAGCTCCGGCCAGCGCTACGGTGGCACGATCCTCACGGTGCCCGACGCGGAGGCCGCTCAGCCCGAGCGCTCGGAGGAGTCGTAGCATCTCGCGGGTCTGCCACCCGATGGAACGGGATGAGCAGCCCGGTCCCTCACGGAGTTCTTCATTGAGCCCCTGCGCGCTCGCGCCCCGTCAGGGTCCACCGCGACGCGGCAGCGTGAAGCGTGAGACGGGCGCTACTCCTCGCTCGCCCTCGTCCGCATGTGCGGGAAGAGGATCACGTCCCGTATGGACGGGCTGTCCGTGAGCAGCATCACGAGTCGGTCCATCCCGAGGCCCAGCCCGCCCGTGGGGGGCATGCCGTACATCAGCGCGTTCACGAAGTCCTCGTCGTAAGGCGCGGACTCCTCGCTCCCCGCCTCCCTGTCGGCGACCTGCCGGCGGAACCGCGCGCTCTGCTCCACCGGGTCGTTCAGCTCAGTGAAGGCGTTGGCTATCTCTATCCCGCCCGCGAACGCCTCGAACCGCTCCACCGCGCCGGGGTCGTCCGGCTTGCGCTTCGCGAAGGGCGAGAGCTCGATCGGATAGTCGAGCAGGAACACCGGCTGGATCAGGTGCGGCTCGGTGTTGTCCAGCAGCTCGTCAATCAGCTCTCCCCGCGTCGCGCCGGGCCTGGCCTCGATCCCGGCCTTGGCCACCGCTCGGGCAAGCGACCCGGCGTCCGGGTGGGCGCCGTAGTCCACCCCCGTGACCTCGCGGATCACCTCGCGGAGCGGCCTGCGGGGCCAGGGCGGGGTGAGATCGACCTCGTGATCCCGGAAGCGCACCACGAGGCCGCCGTTCACCTCCCGCGCGATGTGGGCGACCAGGTCCTCGACCAGGTCCATTATGTCGTTGTAGTCGGCGTAGCTCTGGTAGAGCTCCATCATCGTGAACTCGGGGTTGTGCTTCGTGCTCGTCCCCTCGTTCCGGAAGTCCTTGCCGATCTCGTATACCCGCTCGAGCCCGCCGACGAGCAGCCGCTTGAGGTACAGCTCCGTCGCGATCCTGAGGTAGAGCTCCTGGTTCAGGGCGTTGTGATACGTGGTGAACGGACGGGCCGATGCACCGCCGTACAGAGTCTGGAGCACGGGCGTCTCCACCTCGACGAACCCCCGCTCGTCGAGGTATCGCCGCATCTCGGAGACCGTCCGGGCGCGCTTGAGGAACACCTCCCGGACCTCGGGGTTCACCATCAGGTCCAGGTAGCGCTGCCTGTACCGCTTCTCGACGTCCTCGAGCCCGTGCCACTTGTCCGGAAGGGGGTTGAGCGCCTTCGCCAGGAGCACCAGTTCTCGGGCGTCGACCGTCGGCTCGCCCGTCCTGCTCCGCATCGGCGATCCGGTGACCTGGACGATGTCGCCCAGGTCGAGGTACGACTTGAGGAAATCCATCACCTCGGGGCCAGCGGTATTGACGCGGAACAGGAGCTGGATCTTGCCGCTGCCGTCCACCAGGTCCGCGAACACGGTCCTGCCCATGTCGCGGCGGCTCCACAGCCTCCCCGCGACCGTGACGGTCGAGCCCGAGAGCTCGTCCAGTTGCCGCACGACCTCCGCGGCCGTGTGCGTCCTGCACGAGCGCGGGGGGTAAGGGTCCACCCCCCGCTCGCGCAGCTGGTCGAGCTTCTTGAGCCTGACCTCCTGTTGCTCGTTGGGTTCGCGCATGAGGTGCCTGTCTACTCCACGGACACGATCTTGAGCTCCACGACGCCCCCTGGGGTGGTGACAGCCACGGTGTCGCCGACCTTCTTCTCGAGCAGCGCCTTGCCGACCGCGGAGACGTCGGAGATGCGGATCTCGCCGTCGCGTCCGCGACCGGCCTCGGCCTTGCTCACGACCGTGTAGGTCTCCCTGCGACCGTTCTGCTCGACGGTGACCCGGGAGCCGAGGCTGACGACACCCTTGCGCGCCGCATCGCGGTTGATGACCTCGGCCCTGGAGAGCGTGGCCTCGATCTCGCGGATCCGGCCCTCGAGGAAGGACTGGTCGCGCTTCGCCTCCTCGTACTCGCCGCTCTCGGTGATGTCGCCCCCCTGCTTCGCCTCGCGGATGCGTTCGGAGATGCGCGGGCGGGCGACGGTCCGAAGTTGCTCGAGCTCCTCCTTGAGCTTGCGGTATCCCTCCTCCGTCAGGAAGACACGATCGTTGTTGTTCATCTCTACCTCACACAGACAGTGGTGTACTGGCGGGTAACCAAACAAAAAAGAACTGAGGGGTCGGCCGCCCTCAGTTCCGCCAGTTCATAACATTATAGACTCGCGGCGGCCGCGTGTAAAGCCCTAGGTTATGTCGAACTAGCCGCCGGCTTCGGATTGCTCGGGCGCAGCCTCCGCGTTGGTCGGGGCGTCGGCCAAGGCCCCTCCAGCACTCGGCGCGGGGAGGCTCGCCCTCGTCCGCTGCTGCTCGTACAGCTCTCGAGCGGTCAGGGGCTTGTAACCATACGGAGACCACGCGACGTACGCGCTCGCCATCTTGTCCCAGAGACACTGACAGTCCTGGTCCCACAGACACCAGAGCGCGCCGAGGACCGAGAGCACCCCGAAGGTGACGACCGAGATGATCGAGAACACGGGCTTGATGACCGCCTCGCGCAGCCAGGTGTAACCACCCCCCGCCCGCGTGCCGTCCGCCTTCACGACGTACATCCCGAGAAGCTGCTTGCCCGGCGTCTGCCCGTTTACGGCCGAGAAGCAGAACCAGACGAGCCAGCCGATGCCGAGCGTGCACCACACGATCAACCCATCGAGCAGGTAGCCCCCGAGCCGTCTGCCCGGCCCGGCGGTCACGAGTTGGTCCGGCTGGTACCTCGCCTCGACGAACCGTGGCTGGTAGACAGGCGCAATCATCTTCACCTCCACGTCGCAGTAGCGCACCATCACCTCGGATCATACCACCCGACTCGCCCGTACTGGTCGCGCTCCTGTGGACGTTTGGTTGAGAAACGGTGGAGACGGCAGGAGCCCGGAGGAGAGCTCCTCCGGGCTCTCGAGGGATGCCTGTTACGCGAGCGTCGAGCGGCGTCGCCGCCTCCGGCGCCTCAGCGCGGGCACCGCGAGCGCCCCGGCGAGCGACATCGCGCCCAGCGCCTTCGCCGTGTTGTTAGAGGTGTGCTTCAGGTAGTGGCCCCAAGCCCATCCGGTGTACACCCTGCCGAAGCCGTCCCTGTACCGCAGCGGGTACCAGCCGCCCCGCGGCTCTCCGGTGATGACCGCGTCGGAGCCCTCCCACATCTTGGTGATCGGCTTGTAGTTCATCCCCGGGCCCTCGCGCAGGTACAGCGCGCCCGGCGTGCCGCTGATCTCGGCCGTGGTGCCGGGGCTCAGCGGGTCGCCCCCGCCTCCACCCGCGTCCGGAGACGGCCTGCGGATGACCTTCAGGTAGCCCACCCACAGGTAGCCGGTCCTGCCGTGATACCTGGTCTTCACCCAGCCGTCTATCTTGCTCGTGATCTCGTGCACCACCGTGCCCTCGGGGAGCACCGCCAGCACCTTCGACCTCATCGTCGGACAGGCCCTGAGGTTCAGCCCCGTGCCGTGGGTGTGCACCACCTTGTACGTGGGCTCAGGGTTCCTCGGGCTGTTGTCCGGACAGGCCGAGGACGGGTTCTTCGTCGTGCCGCGACCGCCCGGCCCCTTCGGGGGCTTGCTGAGCACCTCGAGGTACTTGTACCACAGATATCCGGTCTTGCCGTGGTAGGTCGTCTTCACCCAGCCGTCCACCTTGCTGGTGATCTCCTGCACGACGGTGCCCTCCGGCAGGTTCGCGAGTACTTTCGAGCTCGTGTTCGGGCAGATGTGCAGGTTCAGACCCGTGCCGTGGGTCCCGACCACCCTGTAGGTGGGCTCGGGCTTGCTGCGGCTGCTGTCCGGGCACGCGGACCGCGACCGGGTCGGGTTCGTCGCGGGCTTCGACGGCCTGCCCACGACCGTGAGGTACTCGTGCCACACGTACCCCGTCTTCCCGTGGTAGGTGGTCTTGACCCAGCCGTCTATCTTGCTCGTGATCTCGTGGATCACCGTGCCCTCAGGTATGTTCACGAGCACCGTCGAGTTGGTGTTCGGGCAGATGTGGAGGTTCAGCCCCGTGCCGTGAGTCTTCACGACCCTATAGGTGGGCTCGGGTTTGCTCGGGCTGTTGTCGGTGCACACGTTCACGTTGCCCGTGGTGCCGCTGTTTCCCCCCGAGGGAGCGCTGCCGGAGTGCTGCATCCGGTACCACACGCTCGCGCGGATCTGCGGGAACAGGTAGTAGAGGTAGTTGCCCGGGTCGGTATGGGTGTTGCCGCAGCTGCCGTACAGGTCGCGGTGTCCGGCGATGTTCGGGATGTCGCGCGGAGCGTAGGAGCCGAGCACGCCGTGCCCGTAGGGGTTGATCCCATAGTAGCTGAAGATCCACGCGATCAGGCTCTCGAGGGAGTTCAGCAGCGCCTGGGTCGGCCGGGCAGTGTAGTAGTTGCCGATTGCGGCGATGCCGACGGTGCCCCAGTTGTAGCACCTGGCGTGGCCGCCGACGACGCCCAGGCCGCCCGCGCGTCCCTCGTAGATGTTGCCCTGCTGATCTACCAGGTAGTTGTAGCCTATGTCGCCCCACCCGCGCACGACCGCGTGGTAGTAGTAGATCGCGCGGACGGTGGCCGCCGGGTTGGGATCATTGTTCGCCGTCTGCGTGTCGTGGATGATCGCCTTCTCGGGTCGCGTGTACTCGCGCGGCCAGATCTCCCGACCCTGGTCGTCGAACCTCAGGCTCTCGTCCGCCCCCCACTGCGCCCGCGTGATGATCCTGGGCTGAGGCGCCGCGGCGTGCGCCGTCGAGGAGTCGTCGAGGCCGAGCGAGCGGCTGTCGGGCCCCTGCTCCGAGTTGATGAAGGTGAAGTGGACGGAAGAGACCGAGGGCATCGCCCCGCCCACCCTGCCCACGAGCTGCAGGCGGTACTGGAGGTAAGAGGCGTTCGTGACCAGCAACTTGCTGAAGTTCACGCCCGACTCCGTGCCGTCATCGGAGTCGGGGGACACCCAGTTCCACGGCGACCAGTGCGCGCCGTCCTTGCCCGTGCGCACGAACAGCCTCACCATCGTGTCGTCCTGTAGGCTCACCACCCACTCCGTCGCGAGGGCGTTGAAGTCGAAGGTGGCGCGGTGCACGGCCGAGTCGTAGGTGATCGTGCGCACTCCGTCCGAGGTGGTATCCCGCGTACCGCCCGAGCCCTGACGATCCGCGGCCGTCTCGCTCCAGCTCTCGGCGCGGATCACGGCGACGTCGTTCGACTGGCCGTGCACCGTCACTACGGGTCCGAGCAGGGAGGTGATCACCGCCAGGATCGGCAGCAGGTACAGTAGTATCCGGACGCGTAAACCAACAGGCATACATTCCTCCAAATCCCGCGATGACTCTGAAAGATGCCGGCGCCGTCGCATCCGCGCACGGCGCCAGGGATGACCTCGATTCTAGGAGGCGGGCGCAAAAGCCAGCGTTAAAACAGGGCGCCGACTCTAAACGGTGCGTAAACCGGGCCGCTATACTTGAACCGACGCGCAAGAAGACCCAGGAGGACCCTATGACCCGAGATCAGGCGCTCGAGCTGCTGCGCAGCTACCTCACCGCGCCCCACCTCGTGCGGCACTCGCTCGCTGTGGAGGCGGCCGTGCGAGGGTACGCTCCCAGGTACGGCGGGGACCCCGAACACTGGGGCCTCGCGGGGCTGCTGCACGACTTCGACTACGAGATCCACCCCACCGCGGACGAGCACCCCGCGGCGGGCAGGCCCATCCTCGAGGCGAACGGCGTGCCCGAGGACGTGATCTATGCCATCCAGAGCCACGCGGACTACCTGAACCTGCCGCGCAGCCACCCGCTCGACAAGGTGCTGTACGCCGTGGACGAGCTCTGCGGCTTCGTGATGGCGGTCGCGATGGTGAAGCCCTCCCGCAGCCTGGACGAGGTGGACGTGCGCTCGGTGAAGAAGAAGCTCAAGGACAAGGCGTTCGCGCGCAGCGTGAGCCGGGAGGACATAGCGCGCGGCGCGGAGGAGCTCGGAGTGCCGCTCGACGAGCACATCGCGAACGTGATCGAGTACCTGAAGCCCGTCGCGCCCGAGCTGGGGCTCGCCGGAGAGGGTGTCGCGCGGGCAAGGTAGATGCTGTCCAGACGAGCAGCAACTGTCCGGAGGGGCTGCCGATGATTCTCGAGGGCAAGACGGACCTGAGCGAGGCGGCGGTGATGCAGAGGGCGGTCACCTTCTTCGCCGGAGGGCTGCGGATGTCGGTCCTCTCGGAGACCGTGAACGCCGTCTCCCTGGAGGGCGACGCAGGCACGGTGAACGTCACGGTGAGCGAGCAGGGGCCGGACACGTTCGTCCAGGTCATCGCCGAGGGCGTGGAGGACGACGCCCGGCGCTTCCTGCGAGGGCTGGAGGGTATCCAGGGGTAGGGCGACAAGTCGCCCGATCCGGAACGGATATGATACACTTGCGCCTGAGCCTGGCTCGCACCTTTCGCGCTCATGCGCATCTCCCGCGCCCGGTTCGCGCGGGCGCCAGGGGGTGCGTGGGTGCTCGCAACACTCAGGAATCGGAGGGATGTGCTTGGAACTGTCCGGGAAGGCCGCGGTCGTGACCGGATCGTCGCGCGGCATCGGCCGGGCGATAGCGCTCAGGCTGGCGTCGGAGGGCGCGAGCGTCGTCGTCAACTACAACCGCAACCGCGACGCGGCCGGGCAGGTGGTGGAGCAGGCCAGGAGCTGCGGGGTCGAGGCGGTGGCGGTCGAGGCCGACATCTCGAGCGCCGCGGGCGCGGAGGCGGTCGTCAGGGCCGCCCTGGATAGCTTCGGCCGGCTCGACATCCTCGTGAACAACGCGGGGATCACGCGGGACATGCTCCTGCTTCGCCTCTCGGAGGAGGACTGGGACGCGGTGTTGACCACGAACCTCAAGTCGGCTTACATGACCTCCAGGCTCGCCACGCGCCACATGCTCCGCAACCGCTGGGGGCGGATAGTGAACATCTCCTCGGTCGTGGGGCTGATGGGCAACAGCGGGCAGGCGAACTACGCGGCGGCGAAGGCCGGGCTAATCGGCCTCACGAAGTCCATCGCCCGGGAGTTCGGGGGCAAGGGCATCACGGCGAACGCGATCGCGCCCGGCTACATCGAGACGGACATCGTGGCGGAGCTGCCGCAGAACATCAAGGAGGCACTGCTCACCCAGATCCCGGCCGGTCGCTACGGCAGGCCGGAGGAGGTCGCGGACGTCGTGGCGTTCCTCGCGAGCGACCGCGCGGCCTACATCAACGGCCAGACGCTGAACGTGGACGGCGGTCTGGTGATGAGCTAGGAGAATGAAGCCGGGTGCTAGTCGGAGGGCTGGGATGAAGCTACTCAACGCGGCGACGCTTGGCACGATCCTAGGCATGTCGGGCAAGAAGCTCGCGCTCGTGTTCCCGGGTCAGGGCTCGCAGTACGTGGGGATGGGCAAGGCCCTGTACGAGTCGTCCGCGGCGGCGCGGGCGGTGTTCGCGCGGGCGGACGAGATCCTGGGCTTCCAGCTGTCCCGCCTGTGCTTCGAGGGCCCCGAGGAGGAGCTGGAGGACACGATCAACGCTCAGCCCGCGATCCTCACCGTGAGCATCGCCTCGCTGGCGGCCCTGCGGGAGCGCGCGCAGGCGATGGGCGCCAGGCTCACCCCCTCGTTCGTCGCGGGCCACAGCCTCGGGGAGTACACCGCGCTGGTCGCGGCCGGAGTGATGGAGTTCGAGGACGCCGTCAGGCTCGTACGCGAGCGCGGCCGCCTCATGAAGGAGAGCGGCTCGGAGAAACCGGGGGGCATGGCCGCGATCATGGGGCTGGAGGAGGACGAGCTGAGGCAGGTGTGCGACGAGGCCGCGGAGCTGGGGATCGTGGGCATAGCCAACTCGAACTCGCCGGGGCAGATCGTGATCTCGGGGGAGATTCCCGCACTCGAGCGCGCGATGCAGCTCGCGCTCGAGCGGGGCGCGCGCAAGGCCGTGCGGCTGCCCGTCAGCATAGCCTCGCACTCGCCCCTGATGCAGCGCGCGGCGGCGCAGTTCGCCGAGCTCGTGGCGCACATCCGACTGTACGAGCCCCAGTGCCCGATCGTGGCGAACATCACCGGGCAGCTGCTCACGAACGTCGAGGACATACGCCGCGAGATGGCGGGCCACATCGTCGGCCCGGTGGAGTGGACCCGCAGCGTCCGCGCGATGATCTCCGGGGGCGCGAGCACGTTCGTCGAGCTCGGGCCGCGCAAGGTGCTCACCGGCTTGATCTCCCGCATCAGCCCCCAGGTCGAGGCCGTGAGCTCCGAGTCCTGATGCGCATTCCCGTCGAGATCACCTGGCAGGAGCAGCCGATCCCGTGAGCACGAGAAGAGTGGTGGTAACCGGCCTGGGGCTCCTGACGCCCGTGGGGAACAACGTCGAGGAGACCTGGGAGGCGCTCACAGCGGGCCGATCGGGCATCGCCCCCATCACCCAGTTCGACGCGTCCGAGTACCCCGTGCGGTTCGGGGGCGAGGTGAAGGGATTCGATCCGGCCGGGGTGATCGAGCCGCGCGACCGCCGCAACATGGCCCGGCCCGTGCAGCTTGCGCTCGTCGCCGCCGACGAGGCCATTCGGAGGTCTGGGCTGAAGCTGGCGTCCGAGGACCCGGAGAGGGTGGGAGTCGTGATGGGCTCGGGCGGCGGCGGGATGCACCTCTTCCTCGAACAGTACGACGTGCTGAAGACCCGCGGCCCCAGGCGGCTCAGCCCGTTCCTCATGCCCAACTTCATTGTGGACGCCGCGAGCGGCCACCTGGCCATCCGCTTCGGGCTGCAGGGGCCGAACCTGGCGGTGGTATCTGCCTGCGCCACCGGAGGGCACGCTGTCGGCGAGGCGTACGAGATGATCAGGCGCGACGACGCGGACGTGATGCTCGCCGGCGGCACCGAGGGCAGCATCATCCCGATAATGTTCGCGGGCTTCTCGGTGATCAAGGCGCTCGCGGACGACAACGAGCACCCCGAGCGCGCCTGCCGGCCGTTCGACCTCAACCGCAGGGGCTTCGTGCTCGCAGAGGGCTGCGGCGTGCTCGTGCTGGAGGAGCTCGAGCACGCGCTGGGGCGCGGCGCCGCTCCCCTCGCCGAGATCGTCGGCTCGGGCAACGGCAACGACGCCTTCCACATGGCGAACCAGCCGGAGGACGGCTCCGGGGCGTCGCGCGTGATGCGGATGGCGCTCCGCAAGGCGGGTGTGGCCCCGGAGGAGGTCCAGTACGTCAACGCCCATGGCACGGGCACACAGGTGAACGACAGGGCCGAGACAGCCGCGATCAAGGACGTGTTCGGCGAGCTCGCGCGCGAGCTCGCCGTGAGCTCGATCAAGTCCATGATCGGACACTCCATGGGCGCGGCCGGCGCGATCGAGGCCGCGGCGTGCGTGCTCACGATCCGTGAGGGCTGCATCCCCCCCACGATCAACTACGAGACGCCCGACCCGGCGTGCGATCTCGACTACGTGCCGAACCGGGCCCGTCGTCGGGACGTGGAGGTGGCGATCTCCAACTCGCTCGGGCTGGGGGGGCACAACTCCTGCCTAGTGTTCCGTAAGTTCCGGGCATGACCCTTCGAGAGGCCGCCTCGTGCGCCTGATCCTGCACACCGCGCCAGGGCTCGACCGTCTGCTGTGGCGGGAGGTGCGCGCCCTCGACCCCGACGCCTCCAGGCTGGGCAGCAGGCTCGTCGGCGGGCGCAACAGCCTGCTGATCGTGGAGTCCGACGAGCCTCCCGCCCTGCTCAGGAGCCGTCTCGCGGAGGACGCGTACGCGCTCGCGGCCGAGTCGCGGGAGATATCGCAGGGCCGGAAGGGGCTCGAGCAGATCGCGAGGCTGGCCGCGTCCGCGCGCGGCTGGGACGACGCCCTGAGGTTGCACGCGGAGGTCACCGGAGGGCGCGGGGGCAGACGCACGAGCAGCTACCGCGTGGTGTGCCGGGCTCAGGGCGAGCGCGCCTACAAGCGCGCCGAGGCGGCGGCCGCCGTGGCCCGGGGCCTGCAGCCCAGGCTCGGCAGGCGCTGGCGCCTGGTGGCGGAGGGCGCCCAGGTCGAGGTCTGGCTGACGCTCATAGATTCCGAGGCATACCTCGCGGTACGACTCACGACCGAGAGACAGCGCCACCGCGAGAAGCTGGCGCACCTGCCGGCG